>VSPN01000053.1 GCA_009775355.1 Muribaculaceae bacterium | reverse complement strand
CCCTTTGCTGAATGCGCTGTATTTTTATTATTTTACTGTATTATTAACATCTTGAAATAAGTTTGAACAACTTCTATGGCTAAATCGCTCAAGCAAAAATTCTTTTCTGTATTTCAGTATGCCGCTCTGATGGTCACAGCAATCTCTTCCTGTTTCGGATTTGAGGCGCATGCGGCAAAACCTACTCTGAAGAAGGTCGTCGGTGTTGTCACTGATTCTGAAAACAGAGAGAGATTATCATTTGTCAATGTATATTCCAAGAAGAACAAGAAGGGAACTACCACGGATCTCAACGGAATCTTTACGTTGTATCTGCCTGTAGGGGCGAGTGTGGAAGTGACTTCTCTCGGTTACTTGCCAGAGAGCATGACAGTGACCGCTGGACGCGACACCATGAGATTCATGATGTCACCCTCTTCAACGGAACTTGTCGAGGTGGTGATCAAGCCTAAAAAACAGAAATATTCCAAGAAGAACAATCCTGCCGTCGAACTCATGCGGCGTGTCCGCTCCGACAGAGATAAGCATGATCCGACTGTAAATCAGTATTACAGTTATGACCGCTATGATAAGATGGTTCTGGGCCTTAACAACTACAACGGATACCTGCCGGATTCTGCAGGAAATGTAAAAGGTAAATTCAAGGCAATTTCGGAGCTTGTCGATACTGGCGTCTGGACTGGTAAGCGTATTCTCGATCTGTCGCTTAAAGAGAAACTCGTGACCAGCATATCTGAAAATGGCGGCAAGACCAAGGAGATTGTTGTGGCCCAGAGAAACAACGGAGTAGACAAATCTCTTGACGAGAGTTATACTAGAGCCCTATTCGAGGATGTGCTCCGGGAAGTCGATGTGTATGCAAATGACATACCGGTGATGCGCAACAGGTTTGTAAGTCCGTTGTCGGCCATTGGTGCCGATTATTACAAGTATCATATTGTAGATACGGTGCTGATCGGACAGGACCGTTGTGTGGAACTTTCGTTCGCACCCCACAATCCGGAGTCGATGGGATTCAACGGGAAACTGTATATTCCTGTCAATGACTCAATCAAATATGTTCGCAGGGTCATGATGCGTCTTCCGAAAGCCGCCAATGTGAACTATGTTGAAAACATGTATCTCAGCCAGAATTTCAGAATGGATTCTCTCGGGTACACACACAAGACACTTGATGACATGGTGGTCGAACTTCATATAGCCGGTGCTGTCGGGCAGGCATACATGTCGCGCCAGTCGCGTTATGACCATCAGTCGTACGATATACGCGAAGACATGAAAGACTATTACGGAAAGATCGGTAATCTTTTCGTGATTGATGATGCCGAAGGCCATGGCGCTGATTTCTGGCAGTCAGCCCGTATGCTTCCGCTTTCTTATGCTGAAAGCAAGCTTGCCGTCGACGAGTCTCCCTTTCGTAAACTGCCGGTGATCTACTGGACATCGAAAGTGGTTGAGCTCATAATAAAGGGATATGTGGTGACTGGGAAGAAGAGCAAGTTTGACTTCGGTCCGATCGATACATTCATAAGTTACAATGCCACTGAAGGCCTGCGCCTTGCGTTGGGCGGACTGACGACCGCCAATCTGTCGGACCGGCTGTTCGGACGCGGTTATGTTGCATACGGTCTCAAGGATCACAGGTGGAAATACAGTGCCGAACTTGAATATTCCTTCAATAGAAAGAAATATCATTCGCGTGAATTTCCGATGAACGGCATACGTGCCACGTACAAGTATGATGTCAACAAGCTCGGGCAGCATTATATGACCAATTCGGCAAGCAATTTGCTTAACTCTGTCAAGAGGCTTGACAGCAACCTGACCACATATGAGCGTCTCGCAAAGCTTGAATATAATATCGAATGGCTCAACAATCTTTCGCTTCATGCTTCGGTGAGCCACCAGCGTCAGGAGTCATCGCTGTTCGTGCCGTTTGTTAACGGATACGGCACTAACATCAACGCGTATACTCAGAACAGTATGCGTGTTCAGCTGCGCTATGCGCCCGGAGAGAAGTTCATGCAGACCTATAACGAACGACGCAATATCAACAGGGATGCAATATGCCTGATTCTTGCCCATTCGTTCGGACCCAAAGGGCTTTTCGGATCGGAATATACGTTGAACCTCACGGAATTCTGTCTTCAGAAACGGTTCTGGTTCTCTGCTTTCGGTTATGCAGATGTGATTTTCAAGGCCGCCAAACTGTGGAATCAGGTGCAGTTTCCTGCTCTTCTATGGCAGAATGCCAATGTGGCCTATACCGTGCAGTCCGAAACATTCAGTTTGCTTAACCCCATGGAATTCGCCATGGACCAGTATGTCTCACTTGATCTTAACTATAATCTGAACGGACTGATATTCAATCGTATTCCTCTGCTGAAAAAACTGAGGTTGCGTGAAGTGTTTACATTCAAGGGGTTCATGGGGAGTCTGACTGAAAAGAACAATCCGGCGTATAACGACAATCTATTTCGCTTTCCGGCAGGAGATGTGACTCAGGTCATGGGTAGGACTCCTTATATGGAGATCGGTGCCGGCATTGACAACATTCTGACCTTCCTTAGACTTGACTATATCTGGCGACTTACATACCGAGACAAGCCGGGAGCTCCTAACTCAGGTCTGCGTTTTTCCTTTCATTTCGCATTCTGAACAGTCGTCATACAGACGCTTCGATAAACAACATGATCAGAACTCCGGCCACAAGCGCGTAGGTAGCCTGTTTTTGGAATCCGTGAGAGTGTGTCTCAGGTATCATCTCGTCACTGATGACATAGAGCATCGCTCCTCCTGCGGCAGAAAGCAAGAATGGAAGGAAAAACGATGATATGTCTCCGATAAAGTATCCTCCGATCACACCGATTACTTCGAGAGCTGCGACTAAAAGTGCGATCATTGCTGTATTGGCGAACCTTACTCCGGCAACCATAAGCGGAGTGACCACCACCATGCCCTCGGGAATATTCTGAAGGGCGATTGTAAGGGCGATTGCAAAAGCGTTTCCCTGATCTCCATTGAACGATATTCCTGTTGCGAGACCCTCGGGCAGCTTGTGTAGAGCAATGGCCATGACAAACAGAAGCGTTCGGTTGAGTGCCGTATTGTTGACATGGCTTTCAGGATCCTTGATGCCGGATAGGTGATGCAGATGGGGCATAAAGCGGTCGAGTATACCTATCAGAGCGACTCCGGCTGCAACACCGGCTATGATCTGCCACCATGAATCAGGCCCGCACATATCGACTGATGGAACGATGAGGCATACTATCGATGCCGTCAGCATCATCCCTGCACACAGGCCGAGAAATATGTCGTTCCATCTGTGAGGTATTTTGCGAATTGTAAGACCAATTACTGATCCGAGGACAGACGAAAGGCCAAGTCCGGCCGCGCATACAAGCAAATCTTTCATATCTATATGAGAATGTAGTACATTCCGAATTAACGCAGAGTGACGCCATGATATTCCATCGGCTATTGTAAAAAAGAGTTTCAAGAACCCTGCATCTTTTGATATCAGGCTCTTGAAACTCGGTTGTCTTTTCTGACGAGGACATGATCAAAGACCGTATCTCTCTTCGATTACTTCCCAGTCAACTATGTCCCATAGCTTTTTCAGATACTCCGCGCGCCTGTTCTGATAGTCAAGATAGTATGCATGTTCCCAGACATCGAAGACAAGCAGAGGTCTCAGACCTTCTTTCATCGGATTGCCTGCGTTGCCACCCTGAGTGATGCACAGCTTTCCCGACTCATCGGCCGAGAGCCAGACCCAGCCTGAACCGAACAGGGAGACTCCGGCTTCCTCAAACTTGCTCTTGAATTCCTCGACGCTTCCGAACTGACTTATAATCTGTTCGGCGAGTTTGCCGCCGGGACCCTTGAATCCAGAAGGGGAAAACTGGAAGAAATAAAATATGTGATTCCAGGCTTGCGAGGCATTGTTGAAAAGAGCACCTTCGCTGTTGCGTATTATGGCCTCAAGCGCCATATCCTGATATTCTGTACCATCGATCAGACGGTTGAGATTATCGATATATGCCTGTTCATGTTTGCCATAATGGAAGTCGATTGTCGTTGCCGAGATAACCGGTTCCAGATCGGACAACGAATAGGGCAGACGGGGTTTTGTGAATTTCATAATATTTGCTGAATAGATTAATAAAAAAGGGACAAATCCAAAAGGATCTATCCCATAAACGTTTCATCCGGGTGTTCTGTTCAATCGAATACCGAATCCCAGTCTTTCCATACAGGTTCATAGCCGTGGCGGCGTATTGCCTCGGCAACATCAAGAGGAGAGCGTGAATCAGACACCTCGAACTGCTCAAGGGAGTCGGGCTGCGAGACATATCCTCCCGGATCCGTACGGCTTCCGGCACTCATCGAGGTTACACCGAGTGTTAGCATGTTGTCGCGGTATTCCGGCGTCTCGCGTGTCGAAAATGATATGTCCACATCATGGTCAAACAGTCTGAAAGCAAATGTGAGCCTTGCAAGTTCACGGTCGGAAATCACAGTCTTGGGCTGATATCCGCTTTCGGAAGGACGCATGCGTGGGAAATTCACTGAATAGCGTGCTCTCCAGTATTTCTTCTGGAGGTATCTCAGATGCCGCGCCATCATTACTGTGTCCGCCCGCCAGTCTTCCAGCCCGAGAAGAACGCCGAGACCTATCTTGTGGACTCCTGCCTCGCCCATGCGGTCGTAACCGTTAAGACGCCACGCATAGTGAGATTTCATACCTCTGGGGTGGTACTGTCGGTAAGCCTCTCGGTGATAAGTCTCCTGAAAACATACCACTCCGTTCAATCCGCTGTGAGTGAGCCGCTCATATTCCGAAGAACGCAGAGGCTGTATCTCAAGCGTAAGATTATGGAAATAGGGTCGGCACACATTGAGAACCCGTTCCATATAGTCCACACCGCAGAGAGAAGGATATTCGCCCGACACTATCAGAAGATTCTCGAATGGCCCGAGTTTCTTTATGGCCTTGCATTCATCTTCGACCTGCGACATGGATAGAGTGGTCCTTTCAAGCGGATTGTCATGATTGAAACCGCAATAGACACATTTGTTCGTGCATGCGTTCGACACATACATCGGAATGTACATCGATATCGTATTGCCGAATCTCTCAAGCGTGAAATGCCGGCTCAGAGCAGCCATGCGCTCGAGATAAGGATCTGCGGCCTCCGATATGAGTATGGCGAATTCCTCCGGAGTCAGTGGCTTGACGCCGCGTTCCGCTTTGTCAAGAACCCGTCTGACATCGGCATCATTAGCTCCGGATACGATTCGGAGTGTTTCATCCCAGTCATATCCGTCTATGATATCCGCGAATCCGTGTCCGAACACGGATTCTTTATCCGGGTCGGATTTTTTTGATACCAGCTGTTTTTGTTCCGGATTCATACCATTACTGTTTACATTCGTCGGCGATATTCTGTGATATTCGCATCGCGCAGAAATTAGGGCCGCACATCGTGCAGAACCTGTCATCGGCATCAGGCGCGTTGCGGCGAGAGTCAAGATAGTATTTTTTAGCCTTCTCCGGATCGAGCGATAGATTGAACTGGTCTTTCCATCTGAACTCATATCTTGCCTTGCTGAGCGCGTCATCACGCACCTGCGCTCCAGGGAATCCTTTGCACAGATCAGCCGCATGGGCAGCGATCTTGTATGCTATCACACCATCACGGACATCATTGAGATCGGGGAGTGACAGGTGTTCCTTGGGAGTTACGTAGCAGATCATGGATGTCCCGAGCGATGATATGATCGCCGCTCCTATGGCCGATGTGATATGGTCATATGCGGGGGCTATGTCGGTTGTGAGAGGCCCGAGTGTATAGAAAGGCGCCTCGTGGCATACGATCCGCTGCTTGTCCATATTTGCCGCGATCTTCTGCATGGGCACATGTCCCGGACCTTCGATAAGCACCTGTACGTCATGTTCCCATGCAATTTCAGTGAGACGGCCAAGAACCTCGAGCTCAAGGAACTGTGCCCTGTCGTTGGCGTCATGAATAGAGCCGGGGCGCATTCCGTCGCCGAGTGAGACCGCAACATCATACTTGTTGAGAATCTCGCAGATTTCATCGAAGTGAGTGTAAAGGAAGCTTTCCTGATCGTGAAGGACGCACCACTGGGTCATAATGGAGCCGCCGCGCGACACGCATCCCGTGAGCCTCTCGCTTACGAGTGATGCATGTTCCTTGAGAACTCCGGCATGAATAGTAAAGTAATCCACACCCTGCTCGCACTGTTCAATAAGAGTGTCGCGGTATATCTCCCATGTCAGGCGGCCGACATCGCCGTTGACTTTTTCGAGTGCCTGATAGATGGGCACAGTTCCCATGGGTACCGGACAGTTGCGGATTATCCATTCACGGGTCTCATGTATGTTGTCTCCTGTCGAAAGATCCATCAGAGTGTCGCCGCCCCAATAGCAGCTCCATACGGCTTTGGCCACTTCCTCCTCGATTCCAGACGAAAGAGCCGAATTGCCGATGTTGGTGTTGAGCTTGCAAGAGAATTTTGAGCCGATTATCATTGGTTCGGCCTCTGGATGGTTGATATTGGCGGCTATTATGGCACGTCCTGCCGCTATCTCGTCGCGTACGAACTCTGGTGTGATGTATGTGTCGATACCCCTTTCTCGGTTGTCGAGGTTCTCTCGTATGGCCACATATTCCATTTCGGGAGTCACTATGCCTTTGCGGGCATAATGCATCTGGGTCACACGGTGACCTTCTTTGGCTTTGCGGGGACGATGTGCCACCGGAAACCTTATAGGGTCAAGATCCTGGTTGTCTCTTCGCTCTCTCCCGTAAAGGCTTGTTATGTCGGGAAGAATTTCCGTGTCATTGCGGTTCTCTATCCAGAACTCCCTCATTCGCGGAAGACCTTTGTTGATATCTACGTTTACGTCTGGATCCGTGTATACGCCTGAAGTGTCATATACGGTTATATCTTCGTTGGGATATTCCACACGCTTTCCGTTTTCGATTTTTACAGTAGGATACTGGTGGATCTTCCTCATGGCCACCCTTACACCCGGTAGTGTTCCGTCAACATATATTTTCTCGGAATTAGGGTATGAGGAGACATCTATGTTTTCTATATTCATTGTCTATATTGGTTGTAATAAATGATGTTGTTATCTGTCAAGAAACGCGGTGAGGGGAGAGGTGGCGCTGGCGCATCTGGATACAGTGCCGAGTCCGGCATTGAATGCCATGTGTCCTGCATTGACTGCATCGCTGAATGCTTTGGCCATCCTTACTGGATCCCCGGCTACGGCAATAGCAGTGTTGACGAGCACTGCGTCAGCCCCGAGTTCCATTGCCTCAGCGGCGTGTGAAGGAGCTCCGAGTCCGGCATCCACTACTACCGGCACAGATGACTGCTCGATAATTATCTCAAGGAGATCACGTGTGACAAGCCCCTTGTTAGTGCCTATCGGAGCTGCGAGCGGCATGACGGCAGCAGTGCCAGCCTCTTCGAGCAGTTTGCAGAGAACAGGGTCGGCCTGTATGTAGGGGAGCACGACAAATCCCTCTTTAGCGAGCTGTTCGGTGGCCTTGAGAGTCTCAATAGGATCTGGCATAAGATACTTCGGATCAGGGTGGATCTCAAGTTTTATAAAATTTGTGCCGAAGATCTCGCGGCTCATCTGAGCTGCAAGCACAGCCTCTTTGGCCGTACGCACTCCGGATGTGTTGGGCAGCAGTTGTACATGCTTGCGGTTGATATGCGTCAGCATGTCATCGGTAGCCTCATTCATCATGTTGACCCTTTTCATTGCAACGGTTATCATCTGCGATCCAGAGGCCTTTATGGCTTCCTGCATTATGTCGGGGGAGGCAAATTTGCCTGTGCCCACGAAGAGACGCGAAGTAAATTCGCGGTCTCCGATTCTCAGTATGTCGTTCATGTGTTGTGGTTTCATATAAAGTATGTGTAAGTCATCTTCTTGGCAATAGAAGAATCATCTGTTATTTTCTGAATGATTCCAGTGCTTCGAGAAATTTCGCAGTAGCGTCTGGAATATCATTAGCAAAAGCGATAGCTCCGCTCACCGCGACACCGTTGGCTCCAGCTTCCATGATTGTGCGCACGTCTTCAAGCCTGATGCCTCCGACGGCCACATGGCCGATATTGATTTCAAGTCTTTCCATATCGGAACAGAGCGATCTGATTCCTTCAGCACCGAGCATGGGCGACAGATTTTTTTTTGTGTTGGTGTAGGCGAAAGGTCCCATGCCGATGTAATCGATGTCAAGACTTCTGACGGCGATTATGTCATCAATCGTGTTTGCTGTCACTCCGATGACTGCAGCAGGCCCAAGCAGCATTCTGGCTTTTGACGGCAACATGTCGTTCTTGCCGAGGTGAACGCCGCCGACATCAAGTTTCTTTGCAAGTTCCACCCGGTCGTCAAGGATCAGGAATGTCTCGGTCTCTATGCAAAGCGGCTTGATCTCAGCCACAACTTTCTCTATATCCTCGTCAGAGGCCTCTTTCATGCGGATCTGCACCCATCTGCATCCTCCGGCAATGACACCTTTTATCTGTTCTGCCGGAGACGCGCCGGCCTCGGTATTAGTTATAAACTGCAACATAAGTTTTATTTTGCCATATCGTCCTGTCGGGCGATATGAAGTTTTATCTGCTCGATTGATTTTTTCAAGGAGGAGAGTTGTCTTTCGAAATCACCATTCCATATATATCCTAACAACGCAGCTCCGATAAATCCTTTTTCATACAGAGACAGAAACGCGTCAGCCGTCACTCCACCAAGCGCGACAACCCTGCGTCCGATAATGTTGTCTCCGATGCTGCCGAAATCAAACCGCGAGGCGTATCCGGATTTGGAAATTGAATCGAATATTGGCGACAGTGTGACATAGTCGAATTCGGCTGTACTTTCCAATTCGTCAACAGAGTGGCATGAGCGTGACACCGCCTTTGCCGTTGCGGGCGCGACGGGATTACGGTGATTCAGGTGGACTCCTCCAAGATTCATTTCGTTCAGAAGCTCGAAATGCCCGTGAAGTCGGATTCTGTTCCTGTATCTGTAGTCTATGCTTTCGATCAGATCGCGGACCTCTCTCAGACTCCAGTCCGGTTTTCTCAGATGGATGATATCCACGCCGTTTCTAAGAAGAGCTTCGATTTTCTTCGCCTCGTCATCAACTGTCTTGTCTGACGTAATGACAATGATAAGAAATTTCTCCATCATTTCTGTCTGCTTACTACAGATGCTGTCGGTCGATTCCTTCAGCCTCCAAAAGCTGCTGAAATCAAAGTTATATTGTCATGTTCGTCCAGTTCTTCGGAATTCCAGCGGGAGCGTGGAATCAACCGGCCGTTGACAGCAACGGCTGTTCCGGCCTCGGGGATATGTCTCCACTCCAGAATGTCGTGGACAGTCATGTGATCTGATGGCGTTTCGATCACTTTGTCATTTATTTTAATTATCATCTCTGTCGGTTTGATACCCAGTCCCTCAAAATAATGTTAAAGCTGGCTGGAATCTGCGATGGTGCGTTAACATTATTCGCCGGGGGTATTCATTATTTATGTTTTTGTTAACTAAATTTATTTAAGCTGACTCAGTCCCCTGCATTAACATTTTTTTGTGGGATGGGGTCTATGTCATGCGATTCTCTGAATGGAGATGCGATATAGCCGAAGATATTTTCGACAGAAGAACTCCATAGACTTGGAATTGCGTCAAACAAAATTAGTGCGAATAATGGGAAATTCCAAAAAAAAATCATACAATGTTCCACGCAGACGGAAATGTCCGTCGTTACTTGATTTATCATGGATGAGGATAGCGTCGCGTTTTGTGGAACATTGGTTGTCATAATATCCGGAATTTAATGGATCTTCAGATGTGAGGTTTTGTATATTGCTGTGTTTTAGTGATATATGTATATTGCAGCAGTCATTTGTATATATAAAAACAGTGTTATTATAATCAAATTATTGAAATTCAGAGCACTATAAAGATATTCAGAAAATCAAGAAAAAACAGATTTTTTTTTTCGAAAATTTTGTTATTATTTTGTATCCGGAAAGAACGCCCATACAGCCTTATGATAGATTACAAAAACAAATGGAACAGATGTTTGGATAAGATTCGCTCCAATATCGGAGAGAATCGTTTTGCTGTATGGTTTTCTAAAGTGTCGGCAACCGATTTCAGAGACCACAAGCTTGTGTTGCGAGTTCCTTCGCGTTTCTTTATGGAGAAATTCGAAGATGACTTCTATAATATTCTCAACAGTGCGCTTAAATCTGAGTTCGGGCCCGGAGTGCAGCTGACATACGAGTATTTTGCAATCAAGGATGATTCGGGATCTAAAATCGAGATTCAGAGTCCGCAGCATTCGCATCTTCTTAAGAACAAACTCGAGCAATCGGTTGCAAACCGTGCTGTTGAAGAGCGGGGCAATGATTTTGACCCCCAGCTTAACAGTTCACTCAACTTCGAGAACTATTGTGTTGGCAGAAGTAATAAACTTCCTTTCACAATTGCGGAGCACATTGCCAATCATCCTGAGAAGTCGGATTTCAACCCGTTTTTTCTCTATGGAAATGTAGGCGTAGGTAAGACACATCTCATTCAGGCCATAGGCATCAGGATCAAAGAGCGTCATCCCCGCGCAAGGGTTTTGTTTGTTACTATGCGTCATTTCCAGAATCTGTATGCCAACGCCACCATCAAGAAGGAGATTCCTGAATTCATACACTGGTTTCAGGGAATGGATGCCATTCTGTTCGATGATCTTCAGGAATTGTCGGGCAAGACCGGTACTGCCGAAGCTCTTTTCCCGATCTTCAATCATCTCCACCAGAGCAACAAGAAGCTTATCTTTACGTGCGACCGTCCTCCCATGGAGCTTGACGGTATAGCCGACCGACTCATCGACAGGTTCAAGTGGGGTATTACCGAGCCTCTTGAGAATCCTGACTATGAACTTAGACGCAAGATTCTTGAGTTCAAGTCGAAACGAAACGGTCTGGATCTTTCAGAAGAGATCATTGACATGATAGCACAGAGTGCCACAAGTTCTGTCCGTGAGCTTGAAGGCATAGTTATGGGACTTTATACAAGATCCATAACCGAGAACGCACCTATAACTGTCGAACTTGCAGAGAAAGTAATAAGTCATCTTGTAAGAAAGGTTGAGAAGAAGAGTGTCAACTTCGACATGATCGTCGAGAATACAGCCGAATTCTACCGTCTTAACCCGGATGCCATTTTCAGCAAGAGCCGTCTTCGCGATATAGCTGATGCACGACAGATGATAATGTATCTTTGCAAAAAGCATACGGGCCTTTCATCTCCAGCCATAGGAGCGAAACTTAACCGCAAGCATGCTACAGTCCTTCATGGAATAAGTGCTGTAGCCGACAGACTTGAAGTGTCAAAAGAATTGAACGACACTGTTGCCGCCATTGAAAAGGCAATGCTTGGCTGATGAGGCAGCATTGGGTCTTTTGCGTCAGATAACGTGGTTTTCTTCCGACAATACAGTGTCAAGAACAAGCTGCATGACTACCTTGTCTGCTCCGAGTGTCTGAAGTGTCGGCATGTCTGACAAGTATGCCATTTCAAAATCACTTTCGTTTCCGTTAACAGCAAGACGATACATTCTCACAGCTTCTTTGAGATCAGACTGGAGCAAAGCGGCATGACCCGCATTGAGATAGTCGGACGGGCGAGCGTCAAGCGTTATTACTTTGCAGTAATATCCGCTGCTTTTGGAGAAGTTGCCGCTCAGCAGTTCGGCCCAGGCTATGGCACGCATGATTCTCGGGGATTCAGTGCTTATGTAGTTGGCGTGGTAAAAATGAGTAAGAGCGGCGGCTGTATCGCCGGTTTCAAGGAGCATGTTGCCGGCGTTCATAAGGAGCGACACATTGTCGGGATCATTCTGGAGTGCCTGCAGATAGTATTCAGAGGCTTTATGGCAGTTCCCAAGTCTGCGGTTGATGTAAGCAAGCTTTTTGATCAGCCAGAGTCCTGGAGATTTGAGCAATGAGGCCTTCTCATACGCCTCAAGAGCAGGATTGAGTCTGTTTTCAGACTGATGGCAGAATCCTATTTTTTCCCAAAGAGACGCATCTTCCGCTCTGTCGGTGTTTAATGATACAAAAAGAGGGAGTGCGTCGGCATAGTAGCCCCGCTTGAAATAGAACTCCCCAATAAGCTCGAGCATTTCATTGTCGTTCATCATCTCACCGATGACCGGCAATTCAGTAAAACAGAGCGGTCGGGCAAAAGGATCCTTCAGGCCTTCGCGTTTTCTGAACAGTTTAAAGAAGCGATATAGATCTCTGACCGATTTTAGAGTTTCGATGTCAAATTGGGGGGCGTTTGACGACGGTAGCGCAGACCTTGATTCCTCTTTGAACTGATCTGCCTGTGCAGACATCTGTGCGCTTATCATGTTTTTCTGAGCTTCAGGCATCTGTGCGAATGCAAGAGCGAGAGAATACAAGTCAGAGTCACATACCATTGATCCGGTATCTTTCATGACGTCCATGAGCCTGCACATTCCTTCCCCGAGTCTTATCTCCGAATGTTGTGAATCAAAGGGCAGAAACCAGTTTGCCGCAATGTTGAAGAAGGGGAACTGCTTGAGATTCGAGAGCGTTACCATCATCAGATCAGCGCCATCGCTCTGCATTTCGCTGAGTTCCTGCATTTTTTTTGTCAGATCACTTTTTGCGAGCATATCTTCCCATTCGGGATTGTTGTCCATCATCATATCCGGATCTCCTTCTGGATTCCTGAGTTTTTTAAGAATATCAGGACGAAGTTTCATTATTTCCGGAATTACTTCATCTTTCATCTTTGAAGATACCCTCTCGGTGTCGCGAGTTCCGACTATGACTCTTATGACCTCATGCAGTCTTCTGTATGTGATCAACGAATCTTTCCACAATGACATGCGATTCATCAGTAATCTGTCGGATTCTATGCGTCCGGCATTTTCTACCATTGCGAGAACAATACCAACCAATGCTCTGGCAGCCAGTTTCTCAGATTGCGTATTGTCATAAACGTCAAGCAATGTGTTGAACTTCCCTTTGTCGTAGAAGCACAACAGTGACAGCGTAAGGGCACTTATTGACTGTGCTGACACATTGTCGTCTGCATAACCGGAGGTCAGGTATCTTGCGATTTCGGCATACTCGGTGTCTGAGCCTAACGAAACGAAAATTGAGTTGAAAAGTCTGACAAGCTGTTCCTCTTTTCGTCTGCGCATATCAGACACATCGTTGCCTCCGAGTTCGGCAAGCGTCATTTCCGAAACTATTTTTCCGTATTCCCTGATTATATCGGCAAGACATTCTTTTCTAAGGTTGACAAAACGGAGCACTGAATAGTAATACTCCGGACTGTCGGGTGTCATATATGCCCTGACAGCCATGTCGGAAAGCATTCTCAGTTGGTCTGTAATGTCTGAAAGCATACGCTCACGGCCTTCGTCATGAACTCCTTCAATCATATAATGGATCATGTATCTATATGTCTGCTCAATCTTTAACAGATTGTCGACATGAGATTTGACTCCTGCTTTGTCAAGCATTACTTTAACAACAGTGATTGCTTCGAAAATTCTGCCCGCATCCAGTAATTCGGTTGTCCGGGAGTGTAATTCTTTTATTTTGTCTGCCATACATTTCAGTTATAACTTACTTTACAACAAATTTCGAACCAATTTTGTCATCGGGACCCGTGTAGCGGCTCTGCAGCCGTATGCAATGCAGAATGACAGGTTTTTGTCTGGCTCCGACTGAGCATCCGAAGATGAATGAATCGCCACCGGAACTCAAATGCAGTTTCTTTCGCAACTGCTCTGCTGTAAGAGGATAATTGCGGACTGCGACCTCACATCTGGAATTACATAATGATCTGGCAGACTTCTTGTTTATTATTCCTGATATTGAAAACACACGCCCTGGAAAATTTTCGTGTCTGACGTGGGAGCAGTATAGATCTGTGTTTACTGAAAGTTTTTTGAGATTTGGAAAGGCTTTGGAAAGAGCATTTCGGCAATTCAGTTTGTGAACCGCGGCGTTAGGGTCATATAAATAGACCTCTCCTTCAAGGTCTGAAAGCTCGGCCAGACAGCAGTCTCCACCGAGATCCAAGAATCTGGTTTCCCACAACGACCTTATCCTGATTACCGCATCATCATCATCATCGAGATCTACGGCTATGATTTCCGGGTTTCCGGCAGGACGCGTATTGTCGAGAATTACGAGAACTTCCTTGCATTCTCCTCTGACACACACAATATGAATGGAGGTCACGCCCTCTATTTCTCTTATGATCCCCGATATGTCAAGAATCGGGGAGGCCTTAACCATCATCACGGTGGCGAAAGATCTTAGTTCCGGCAGATTTGACACGATGTCGGGAATGCAGTCTTCGAAGCGAAAAGTGCGCCGGCTGTCGGAGGCGCGTCTGGCTGGATCGATAAACAGTATGTCGTATGAACCTGCGGCATTGCTCTTCATCCACTCCAGACAGTCGGCTTCAACGACTTCGACATTCCGCAGACCCAACACCTCAGTGTTATGTCTTAGAATCGCGGCTCTCGCATCATCAAGCTCGATTGCTGTCACCGTATTGCCTTCGCGGGCAAATGTGAAAGCGTCGATTCCGAGTCCGGCAGTCATATCCACTAATTTTTTTCCGGACCCGGCAATTTGGGCGTGATATGTCGCCACACACTGGTGTGTTGACTGCTCGGAGGCGAGAGTCGACGGGAACAGGAATTCACTGTGACAGACAAATGACGATAGCTTGCGTGTGGATTTCTGTCTGCATTCAATCTGTGTCACAGCAAACTCCGCAGGAAACCCCATGTTCTTGCCGTTTACGCAGAGGTACAGCCGCTTGGGATCTGCATTCAAATTATTTTTGATATATTCGTAAAAAATATTCCCGGCGGATGGAAATTTTTCATATCTTTGCATGTGAATTGCTGTTGGTAAACAAAAATGGTTTTCATTTGTGCTTGCTGACTGCAAAGATAAGATAAAATATTGAATTTATAACCTTAAATTATTATATAAGTATGTGTCAGATGTCAGAGGTGGTCTGGAACCGACACATGCGTATTGAAATCATTAATGTTTTACCATGAACAAATTAGAAGAATCGGCTCTCAGGTATCATGAGGAAGGCCGCCCCGGCAAGACCGAGGTAATTCCTACCAAGCCCTATGCCACACAGCATGATCTTTCACTGGCATATTCTCCAGGTGTGGCATATCCATGTCTGGAAATCGAGAAGAATCCGTCTGACGCCTACAGATATACCAATAAGGGAAATCTTGTGGCTGTAATCTCGAACGGTACGGCTGTGCTCGGCCTGGGTAATATCGGGACTCTGGCGTCAAAACCTGTAATGGAGGGAAAGGCCTTGCTTTTCAAGATTTTCGCAGGAATAGACGCGTTTGATATCGAGGTCGATGAAGAGGATCCCGACAAGTTCATTGATACTGTCAAGGCTATTTCAAAGACATTCGGCGGTATCAACCTTGAAGATATCAAGGCTCCCGAAAGTTTCCGGATCGAAACAGAACTAAAGGAGAAGTGCGACATTCCGGTCATGCATGATGACCAGCACGGAACAGCCATAATATCGGGAGCCGCGCTTCTTAACGCACTTGAGATCCAGGGCAAGAATATTGAGGATGTAAAGCTTGTGGTGAACGGTGCCGGAGCGGCAGCCGTCAGCTGCACCAATCTGTACATAAAGCTTGGCGTAAGACGCGAGAATGTGGT
The DNA here is from genome assembly GCA_009775355.1 of Muribaculaceae bacterium. Classification (GTDB taxonomy): domain Bacteria; phylum Bacteroidota; class Bacteroidia; order Bacteroidales; family Muribaculaceae; genus Lepagella. The sequence goes on along the minus strand of VSPN01000053.1, from coordinate 1,030 downwards.
TATGTGTGATTCGAGGGGAGTAGTTCGCGAAGACCGCACAGACATCAACGAACATAAACGCCAGTTCGCGACAAAAAGAGATATCAGGACTTTGGAAGAGGCTGTGAAAGGCGCTGACGTATTTGTCGGTCTAAGCGTTGCTGATGTCCTCACGCCTGCCTTGATGCTTGAGATGGCTCCGCGTCCGGTGATATTCGCGCTTGCAAATCCCAATCCTGAGATCGACTATAATCTCGCATTGGAGACAAGAGACGATATCGTCATAGCTACCGGCAGAAGTGACTATCCGAATCAGGTGAACAATGTGCTCGGTTTCCCCTATATATTCAGAGGAGCACTCGACACACACGCCAATGCCATAACAGAGGAGATGAAGCTGGCGGCTACATATGCCATAGCCGCTCTTGCAAAAGAGCCTGTTCCTGAGTCTGTACTTGCGGCATATGACCTGAAGGAACTGTCATTCGGTCCGTATTACATTCTGCCCAAACCATTCGATCCTCGATTGATCCACACGGTGTCTCCAGCTGTGGCCAAGGCTGCCATGGAATCAGGTGTGGCCATGAATCCTATCGCCGACTGGGGGGAGTATGACCGTTATCTCCGCGGTCTTCTGAAAAGATAACGCTATACAAATTCATTACAAGACAGGAGTCTGCCCGGAACGTTTCCGGGTCAGACTCCTGTCTTGTTGTGGCAAGTGCCCCTAATCATTTCCTCCAGAAAGAACCTGTGAACAGCAGGAGGATTGTGAATATTTCAAGACGTCCGACAAGCATGATGAAACTCAGAAGCCATTTTGCTCCGTCTGACACAAGCGAATAATCTCCATTGACACCGGTGGCGTCTGAACCGAGTCCGGTGTTTGAAATTGCCTGCAACGCGCAGAAGAATCCTTCTGAAAGCTCCATCCCCATAAGAGACAGAATCACACCTCCAAATACAATTATGATTATATAGGGATACTCAGCTAATCGCCAACTAATTGTTTGCCAAAGTCGTAGATATTTTGTAACTTTACAATGAACCC
>VSPN01000052.1 GCA_009775355.1 Muribaculaceae bacterium | reverse complement strand
AACTCTCACAAAAATAGCCGCCCAAAATCCGGACGGCTATTTTTTTAAGCTATACCTGCTGTCGCGGACGGTTGTACGATTGCGGGAGCTACCACGTTTGTGGCATCGGCTCAGGCCAGTTTTGAGAAAACCTACCGCTTCTCAATAAACTATTCCTCAAATGAAGTGACCATAACCGGTGTGCGCGAAGAAGTGAAGCTTCAGGGCGACATCCAGATTCCGGGGAGCTATACATCAACCCGCGACGGAGTGAAATATACGGTAACAAGCCTGCGCGGCAACATTGACGATGCGGAATCCGGCATGCCACGCCCGGTGTTTGAGAATCAGGATGAGATTACATCTATTTATATACCTTCGACGATAGACGACATAGTGGTCGGCTCTTTCAGAGGTTGCAAACGGCTGAAAGAGTTCAAGGTCAGCAGCCAGAGCAAGACGTTCAAGTCAGTAGACGGAGTCCTGTACTATTTACGCGGAGAAGGATCAGTGTATATGATGCGCTTCCCTCCTGCGCGCACATCCACCGGCTTCACCTTGCCTGATGAAGCCGGTTACATACTTGAGGGAGCATTCGCCGACAACTATACCATCACCACCCTGCGACTGTCAAAATGGCAACTACTGGAGACAGGTGCGTTGGATGGCAATCTCGGGATCACCAGGTTTGAGCTTAACGGCCACTACCTTTACAAGACCAATGCAGGGGGCGACTATCTTGTTGAGAAGAACGATCCGGGAGTATTGATAGCAGTAGCTCCCCGCTACAGAATGGGAGAACAACTGATCATTCCGTCCTCTATACACACCATCGGATGGTATGCCCTCGCGGGAAACCGGGCCAGGAGCATTTCAATTCCCGCCAGCGTCAAGTATATTGGAGGCTATGCATTCACAGGGACAAGTCTGGAGAGCATTTCTATTCCCGCCACTGTGACAGACTTTCCTGACACGGAGGGGCTGTTTTACAATTGCCCCGAACTAAAGACAGCCACCATCTCCGCTCCGATAAAGTCGATCGGCGACTTCATGTTTATGGGGTGCGTGAAACTTGAATCCGTGACCTTCCCCGGTTCCTGCAAATCCATGGGAGCGTCGGCATTTGCGGGATGCGGTTCGCTTAGGGAGTTCTGCGGTCTTTACCGCTTTCCCGAGGTCGACCTTAAAATTGGATGCCAGTTCGCGCAGTCAGGACTAACCTCGGCCAACATTCCCACTGCGTGGGCCTCATTGCCGCAGGCTATGTTCAAAGGATGCCAGTCGATGACCTCGGTTACCCTTTCCGACGGGGTAGAGACTATCGGAGAATCCACCTTCGAGGGGACATCGCTGGAGACGGTAAACACTCGCAAAGTCAATGAAGTCGATATGTACGGATTCGCCACAGACGCCACACTCCGCAAGGTTGTCATCCCGGCCCATGACGGCACGATGACGCTCGGTTACAATGCGTTTGTCCTCGCACCTTCTGCAGAGATATACATTGACCACAAATCAATGGCGGCCGCCATGCCTTGGGATGACTGGCACGACATGTTCGAGTATCCCTCCGACGCTCTGCCTAAGATTTACACCTCAAAACGTTCATTCAGCCGATTTTTTACCAAATTTGATGAGCTGTACGTGCCGGCCGGGTCAAGGAGCCATTACATGGGGCTATGCGCCGCCGGCAGTGCGTGTCGCGACAGGATTTACGAGATGTTCAGTTATTCGGCAGTCAACCCGTCACAGGAGAAAATTGCAGTCACACCACTCTTCAATTGGGTGAAAATCACATCGGTGACAATCAACGGCACAGATGCCGTGCTGTCTGACGGGGTGTGGAGCAAGCCCGGGGCAGTCTCGGTGTCTTCGACGATGAATGTAGTGATCGGCTACACGGCCAACAACATAAAAATGTCGACCGAATACAACTTTCAGGTCTCCACGGGCATTGAGGATACTGAGGCATGCGAAGCCAATATTACGCGTCACCCCCGGACTGTCATATACCGCCACGCCTCCGCACAAGAAGGAGCCGTCTATTATGACATGCAAGGCCGCCGGGTGATTGCTCCACGCGAAGGCGGCATTTATATCACATTCTGACATCGACATTTCTGGCGAGGATTTTGTTAATAAGAAGGCGGCGGCTGACAACATCCGTGCATCTGCGGGATTGCTGTCAGTTGTCGCTTGACATTATATTTAATAAAATCATACAGACATGGATATAAAATGCCACTTCGACCACTACAACATCAACGTCGCCGATCTCGACAGATCGCTTGAATTCTACAGGAAAGCACTCAATCTTCGCAAGACAGGTGAGATCGTCCACCCCGACGGAGACTTCATAATAAACTATCTGGAAGCCCCGTCAGGCAGCTTCCGCCTTGAGCTGACATGGCTGCGCGACCATCCGCAAGAATATGAACTCGGCGAAAACGAGACACACCTCGCACTCCGTCTTGACACTGACAATTATGACGAGGTCTACCGCTATCATAAGAAACTCGGATGCGTATGCTATGAAAACCCCGCAATGGGCATATATTTCATACATGACCCCGATGACTACTGGATCGAGATTCTCCGCTACAAAGAAAAACCGGAATAAGACCCCGTATCAACCATTCTGACGTGCAATTGTTAATAAAACAGAATAAGCGACATATTCATGCGCTCCGGAAGGAGGCGGATATATGTCCATAATCAAGGATACTATGAATTTCAACAACTTTACAATCAAATCGCAGGAGGTGGTGCAGAAAGCCATCGACTACACCAAGGAGGCCGGTCAGCAGCAGATCGAGCCGGTACACCTGTTGAAAGCCATAATCTCCGAGGGGGAGACCATCGTGAATTTCATATTCCAGAAGATGGGCGCGAACCTCAACGGAGTCAAGATGGGAGTTGACCAGGCCATAGCATCTCTGCCGAAAGTAAGCGGCGGCGATGTTTTTCTGAGCAGGGAATCCAACGAGGCACTGCAGAAAGCCATAGATTTCTCAAAGTCGTCGGGCGACGAATACGTTTCTGTAGAGGCGATGCTGATGGGTGTGTTTCTTGCCAAATCAAAAGCCTCCCAGCTCCTGAAAGACAACGGCCTCGACGAGAAGGGCCTGAAAGCCGCCATCGCCGAGCTTCGCAAAGGCAATAGCGTCAAGGATCAGAGTGCCGAAGAGAGTTATCAGGCTCTGAGCAAATACGCCATCAACCTCAATGACCGCGCGCGCAACGGCAAACTCGATCCCGTAATCGGACGCGACGAAGAGATCAGACGCGTGCTGCAGATCCTGTCGCGACGCACGAAAAACAATCCCATGCTTGTGGGTGAACCCGGAACCGGAAAGACTGCGATCGCCGAGGGTCTCGCCATGCGCATAGTGCGTGGCGACGTGCCCGAAAACCTGAAGTCGAAGCAGATATATTCGCTCGACATGGGCGCGCTTGTGGCCGGAGCCAAATACAAGGGTGAATTCGAAGAGCGACTGAAAGCGATAGTCAACGAAGTGACAAAAAGCGACGGCGAGATCATTCTCTTTATCGATGAGATCCACACTCTTGTCGGTGCCGGCAAGGGTGAAGGCGCCATGGATGCCGCCAATATCCTCAAACCGGCGCTTGCGCGCGGAGAGCTGAGGTCTATCGGCGCCACGACACTCGACGAGTATCAGAAATATTTCGAAAAAGACAAGGCACTCGAACGTCGATTCCAGAAAGTGATGGTCGACGAGCCCGACGAACTTTCGGCAATATCGATTCTCCGAGGTCTTAAGGAGCGTTACGAAAATCACCATAAGGTGCGGATAATGGACGAGGCTATCATCGCAGCAGTCCAGCTTTCTGTCAGATACATCACAGACCGTTTCCTGCCTGACAAAGCCATTGACCTGATCGACGAGGCCGCATCGAAGCTCCGTCTTGAAATGGACTCACAGCCCCAGGCTCTTGACGAGGCATCGAGAAAGATCAAGCAACTCGAGATCGAGCGCGAGGCAATAAAACGGGAGAAAGACAACTACAAGCTCAAAGAGATAGACGAGGATCTCGCCAATCTCCGCGACACGGAGAAGTCGCTCCGCGCAAAATGGCAGGCCGAGAAAAACGAGATCAACCGCATCCAGCAGAACAAGATCGACATCGAGCAACTCAATTACGAGGCCGAGCGTGCCGAACGCGAGGGAGACTATGCCAAAGTGGCAGAGATAAGATATTCGCGAATCAAGCAGAAAGAAGACGAGAACAAGGCCATACAGGCTCGCCTGAAAGAACTTCAGGGCGAAGGCGCGATGATCAAAGAGGAGGTCGACGCCGAGGATATCGCCGAGGTCGTGAGCCGCTGGACAGGCATACCTGTGAAGAAAATGGCCCAGAGCGAGAAGGAGAAACTTCTGCATCTCGAAGAGGAGCTTCACCGACGCGTGGTCGGACAGGAGGACGCCATACGCGCCGTCTCCGACGCAGTGCGTCGGTCACGCGCCGGTCTTAACGATCCGCGACGCCCCATAGGATCGTTCATTTTCCTCGGCACAACCGGTGTCGGCAAGACCGAGCTTGCCAAGGCTCTTGCGGAATATCTGTTTGACGACGAAGACATGATGACTCGAATCGACATGTCGGAATACATGGAGAAACACAGTGTGTCGAGACTCGTCGGAGCGCCTCCGGGATACGTAGGATACGAAGAGGGTGGCCAGCTTACCGAAGCTGTGCGCCGCAAGCCATACAGCGTAGTGCTGTTTGACGAGATCGAGAAGGCCAATCCCGATGTGTTCAACATCCTGCTTCAGGTTCTTGACGACGGACGTCTGACCGACAACAAGGGACGGTTCATCAACTTCAAGAACACAATCATCATAATGACATCCAATATGGGCAGCGATATAATCCGTGATAAATTCACCGGATTCAACGACAAGACCGAGGATGAGAAACAGGAAGTGATCGCCACCGCAAGACAGGATGTGATGGATCGTCTGAAACAGATAATCCGTCCCGAGTTCCTCAACCGAATCGACGAGACGGTGATGTTCACCCCTCTCGACCGCAAGGAGATACTCGAGATCGTAAGTCTGCAGGTCAACAGTGTCAGAAAGATGCTTGCCTCCAACGGCATCACTCTCGATGTCACAAAAGAGGCACTTGATCTTCTCGCTGAAGACGGTTATGATCCTGAATTCGGGGCACGCCCGGTTAAACGAACCATCCAGCGTCTGGTTCTCAACCAGCTTTCGAAAGATATTCTCGCACAGAAAGTCGACCGTGAGCATCCAATCGTGATCGACCGCAAGGGAGACGATCTTGTGTTCAGAAACAACTGAGCGCTACTCATACATACATGATACATAAAGAGGCGACACCGACGTGCCGCCTCTTTATGTATATATGTAAGAATTCTTATCGTGCGAGCGAGACGTTGACTGCGATGCCGTAGTTGGAGTTGCTTGTCGGATATGCCGAATTCGACACAAGAGGAGTATTGGTCTGATGATCGAAGAAGGCCGACAGGGTGATGCGCTTGCTCAGTATGTAGCTTGCCATGAAGTTGACGGAGAACGTGCTTGTGCCCTGGGTGGCCTGGGTATAGGCGGTCTCGATTCTTCTGATAAGCGACTGGTTGTTGCTCCACGAAAGATCAAGATTGAGGGTGAGGTCGTTGGAGACACTGCCCTGCTGGCCTCCGATCTTGAGGATCTTGTTGAAGTTGGCGATCTTGTATCCTGCACCGAATGTCAGCTGCTTCGACAATGTCTCGACAAGCTGGCCTGCCGACGAATTGAGGCTGAGCGTACGGGAGTCACGGTATTCGGCATTGAACTGGATATCATTGAACAATGTGAACTTCACTCCGATCAGAGGGGCGAATTTCTCAGTGATTGTCACAGACGAGATATTGAACGGCGTAGACGGAATGGGCTGCTGCGTCTGCTCGTCGAGAACAAAACCGAGATCACCCCCGCCGTTCGGTGCCGCCACCCAGTTCATGAAACTCGAATATGATCCGACAGTATATGTACACTGGTATGCATGGCTAAGCGTAAACGACTTGAACCATTTCTTCATGTTGCCGAGATTTATGAAACCGTCGTAGGTTATACGCCAGTTCGGGCGCATCGACGCGAGTCCCGGGAAATGGTTAAGCGACACCTTAGATGGCGACGTCCCCGTATAGGCTGCAAGAAACGCCGGTATGAGCACATCTGAACTTGTGACACTCACGCCACCGACTTCCGGATTATAAGGAGAGCCGGCAAGCGCGCTTCCCTCCATGAATCCGCCCGAGGGGTATGTAGTGCCTTCGTACTGGGCCTGAACACGACTTGCCACCTGAGGAATATATGCGAGGAAATTGTCGAACGCATCGGAGCGGTAACCGTCGGCGGCGTTGAAATTACGCAGCGATGTGGGGAACGCCCATGCCGTGCGGACATAATTGCCGGAATAAGCCGTAGGCATTCCGGAATACATGAACTGCATCTGCTCGGTACGTGCGTCGGTAAGATTCGAAGTCAGAAGTATCTTTAGACCGCGGATCGGTTCGAGAGTCAGCTCAAAGTTGAATTCCTGACTCTTGCTCCAGAGAGCCGGCGACACCTGTTCAGAAGATGTTATAAGCCAGTCGCGGTCGAGTGCCTTGTCTACGAAATCCTTGCCATAAAAGCCGAAAGCGAAGTCCAGGCCCGGAGCCATCGGCCCGTAACTCTGCGATTGACCGAAGACATTGCCGACATTGGGAGCATACAGGGGCACATTGAGCGAATGGCTGTTTCTCCATTTGAATGAAAGCGAGCGGGGCATCATCAGGAAGCGGAGCGTATGCTCGGCGATCTCTGTGCCGATGTTCTTCTTGCCGTCGGAGTTCTTGCGGTTCTCGGTTATGGTCAGAGCGAGTGTGCGGCTGCCTGTGTCGGTGATCTGCACCGTATTCGCATCTACCACCTTATAATTCACCTTGACGATCTTGCCGTTCTCCTTGGCAGTAAATCGAATTTTCTTGTTGTTGAGGTTATGCTTCACAGTTGTGGCGGAATCGGGCGACAGCGTCACGGCCCGTTCGAACTTCTTGGCTTTCGCCGGTTTCTGCTGCTTGTCCTTGCTGTTGCCGGGATTGCGTGTATTTCCCCGGTTTCCGCGTGAACTTGTGTTCGAGAAGCGCTTGTTGATGTTCTGAAGATATTTCGATTTATTGTAGAGAGTCTCGAAGTTCAGACGCGCGTCGGCGTTCCATGTCGTCTGGTTCTGTATCGTATTGCCGAGATAGAGGTCATCAACGGTAGCACCCTTGTCCCATCGGTAGACCGAATTGTAGCTGACCGAACCCGACAGATAGTCGAGAGCAGGAATCTTGTTGAACGGCGCGCGATACGTTCCGGTGAATGTCTGGTTATAATTCCAGGGAGTTCCGAGATGGCGGAGCGAAGACATGACCGTATCTTTCCATTCCCGGTATTCGTCGGGGAAAAGACGCCGGTTTACCGCTCCAACAGTCTCCTCGATGCGTGCGGTCGTATTGCTCGCAAACGAGAACGACAGCGACTTCGTGAGATTCCATGTCAGCGATAGCTGGCGGTCCCACAGGAAGTTCTTGCTGACCTGAACAGGCAACTGGAAATCGACATCCACCTCCGAGCGGGTCTGCTCCTCGTAATAATGCCGGTTCATCGACGTATAGAATGTCAGGTTGTTGAATAGCCAGTTGAGTTCCCAGTCCTTGAAGAATTTGGCGGTCTTTCCTTTCCCCTTCACCCAGGCGAAAGGCTTGAGCGGCTTGAAATAGGGAGTATATGAATACTGGAAAGAACCGCGATAGTCGGAAGTATTCTCGTATTCGGTGACGGGATCAAGATTCTTCTGCTTGTTGAATGAGAACGCGAGTGTGAAGTTGGCGGGATCCCACGGCATCGGATTCTTGCTCTGCACGTTGAATCGCAGGTTCGACACCGAGAAACTTTCAGTCGTCTTGCGGGTCACGGCATAAGCCTTGATCGAATCCTTCTCCGCTTTTGTGGCGGCAGCCTCAAGAGCGTCCTTGAGCAGAATGTCCTGATCGAGCGGGTTGTATTTCGGCGTGGTTGTCTCCTGCGAGCGCGCATAATAGACAGGCGCGCTCAGTTTTGCTTTCTCGGGCACGACCTTACCCAGATCTCCCTGCACGACGAGGTTATACTGGTCATATGTGTCGAGACGCCGCGAAGTCAGCCCCTGATCGACCGAGCCGAATCCGTCGGTCTCCCTGTGATAGCTGAAATTTACCATAGCCACATCGGAAAGCGACAGACTCGCGTTTGCGTTGAGAGCCCATCCGCCATCCTCATTGAAGTCTGTGACCTTAAGTTCGTTGACCCAGATCGTACCGTCCTTTACAGAATTTGATCTATTGCGGATACCTATAAGCATCACACGCACGTCGGAGAGCGACGGATTACCCATGACTCCGACGGTGTTGCGGTTCTGCTCAGGATCAATCATGGTGTAAAGAGTCGTGTATGACACACCCTGAGTGCCGGCACTGCGGTCGCGGTTGCGGTCGGTCTTGACAGTTGTGAACAGATCCAACGGCACGTCAAGCCTGTTGGCCGAGGGCCACACCTTGGCACGATCCTGGCTGTTGTAGTTGTTATAACGCCCGGGCGGAGTTATCTCGAGCGGTATCTCATACTCATAATAATTATTCTTCACGTCCGAACCGAGACGTATGAAGAGTGAGAAATCGCCGTCGCGCAGGCTGGTGGTGTTGTCGACAAGAGCTTCGGCATGAACCCACATCTGCATTCTCTTGTATGTGCGGAGATCCATCTGCGAATTCTTGTATATGCCTCTTGCGTCGCCGGGCTGAATACCCTTGAGAGTCATCTCAAGCGACTGCTCGTTGAGCTGTGTGGCCTGGGCCGAACCGGAATCCTGATCGCGGGTCACGCCGGGGGGGAGCACATAGTTGACAGGCTCCCTGCCGGAGTTCTCCTCAATGTTCACAACACTCATGTCGAGGTCGCCTTCGGCCGGCGAGTCGTTGCGAGAGTTGAGGTTGAACTTGTAGTCACGCCATTCGCCGCGCACAAGCTCAAGTGTGGCGAAACGCAGGTGCGTCACCTCCTTGAATCCTGTCATGAACATACGGGCGAAACGCACTGTAGAGAAGTCGCTGATTCCTCCGACAACCTTGTCGGGTGAACTCAGAGGAACCTTGAACAGATACCATACGGCAGTCTGCTTCCCCTCTGCAGTGGATACCTCGGAGACCTGCTTGTCGGTAATATAGTTGCGCCCCACCTCAAGATCTTCAGGGCGTATCGAGATCTTGTACTGGAAATATCTCTCATATTCGTTGAGCGTGTTGTCCTGATTTATGTCCTCTACGTCAGGCACGGCGCGAGCAGACTGATACTGCGGATTATCAGACTGGTCGGGCGAAAGAGAGTTTCCTTCCACTCCGTTGTAGCGTTTGTAGCGCTCAAGAATGCCGGCCTGGATCTCGTCATAATAGTTAGACCGGTAGAAATGATAATTGTCACCGGCGGGGTCATTCATCGGAGAGAACGGATTCTGCTGCATTTCGGCGATGGTCTGAGCCGGCAGCTTCGCACGCAGCCTGTCGAGATAATCCTTATATGACGAAAAAGTGAACTCATCATCGTTTGGCAGTCCGTCAAGACCGACATCCTGCAGCAGACGGGCATCAGCAGTGTTATCGAAAGCATATGTCAGTGAATTCTGACGGGATACACGCCCCCAGTTGGTCTCGGCAATAAACTCGGTATTGCCGTCAACAGGGAGTCCGTTCTCATAGCTTTTCATGCCGTCTTTGAGTATATCCTCGCTGATCTCGCCAAAATTGAAATAGAGGTCTCCCCCCTCGCGGTTGGGATTGTCTTCATCAAGGAACGGGTCAAGAAGCCAGAACTGGATATACTCAACATTCGATGACTCGAAGTTGGAGTTATCCATCTTGCGCATGATTCCGCCCCATCTTTTCTCGGGGTTAAGGAGATTTCCGTCGGAGTCGATGTTTTCAGCGTCGAGGTTATAGGGTCCGCGCTCGCGGGGATAGAACGACAGGTTGAGAGTCTGGATCCAGTTTGCCTCACCGTATGCGAGATCGCGATAAGGGAATAGCTCATTGACGTAGACCTCCCTGATATAAGGGCTCGACATCTGGTGCGGGTCATTCTTCAGATAGCCCGGAAGCATGTTGGAGTTGCGCTGTGTCCAGGCGCGGTCGATATAATACCATGCGAGAAGGGCGCGGTTCTTTCCATAAGCCACGTCATTGGAGAGGGCGGCCTCGGGGAACAACGCGTCCGGACCGCTGTCGTATGGAGTCGATGCGAGAAACCAGGAATAAGGAGAGCGCAGGTCGATTCCGGTCTGCGTCGCCTCGAAATCGTCGATATAGCTCGAACCGCTGTTGGAACCGCTTTTCTGTTTGTGCGGCACGAGTTGGGCGAACTCCGCATTGATATTGAAAGTAGATGGAGCTGTGGCGTTTATCGTCGGCACCTTGTTGAGAAGATTTGTCAGCCACATGAAATCCTTGCGGTAACTGAAGTTCAGACCCCACATCGTGTTGTTGATGATCTCGTCGCCGATATTGACCTTGTCGGTAAGAGACTTCTCGGAAAAGTGCATTATCGTACCGCCGACACTGAAGTCTTTGTTGAACTGATACTGCGCGTCAAGGCCGAGCAGAGTCTTGCGCTGGAGCGAGAAAAGCGACTGGTTTTCCAGCGTGACACTGACATTTGTGCCAGAGTCGATGATGCTCTGGTTGGTGATGGTCACGATTCCCATGGAGTAGTCGACGGTATAATCGGAGTTCTCCGTAAGCACGACACCGCCGGCCATCACAACCACCGACCCTCTCGGCACATTCATTGCGTTGAGACGGATCGTGGCACCTCCCGATGCCTGATACTCTCCGACGAGAGAATACTTGTTTTTGTCGGCAAACTGCTGGGCCACGACGAGTGTCGAGTCATACAGCTCACGATAGACATATTGCGACGCGATTGCCGGATCTCCGATCTTGCGTGCCAGATGCTCACCGAAAGGCTCGGCGACGGGGAAAATGATCTTTCCGTTGGAAGACTGCACAGTGTAGCCTTCGATATAGTCGAAGAAGCCGTCGGAATTGGATTCCTGGTTGGAGTCTATCCGGTCGAGATTCATGACCTGAAGCAGCGGCTGGTTGGCGATCGAGCCGACGGGCAGGTAATTGATCTCCACACCGGTGGTGTCGCTGAGGAACTTGATGTTCATCTTGAAGTTCTTGCTCTGGAGCTGGTATGCGCCGAGCGAATAGACGTTCTTCATCATCAGACGCCACATCGGCAGTTTGGGCGACACGGTGGTGGAACGGAGCATTTTCAGATAGAGCGACTCGGATGTTGTGGTGACATCTGAAGAGAACTCACCTACCTGATAGACCTTGCCTCCGTAAGTGTATTCATATGCGACCGCAAGCACCTCGTCGGTGTTGAGTGCCGATTTGAGCGATATGTAGCCGAGATCGGAGTTGAGAGTGTATTCACTCTCGCGCAGGAGACGCGCCGACTCCACTTTCTCGAAATCACGCCCACCCTCGATTCCGAATGCCTTGAGCGGTTCAAGAGTCTGGGTGACGGTGTTGATGTTGCGGGCATCGGGAAACTCCGACTTGATGACCTCGAGAAGATTGTTCGACTGGTTGCTCGGATTGTCGAAAGACATGTTTGGAGTCCAGTAGTCAGACGCAAGGCTGCGGTTCTCTCCGAGATCCATGAATCCGACGAAGTTTCGTGATTCGTTATAGTTGCCGTTCTTATTGGTAATCCACACCTCTATCCGGGTTATTTTAATTCCGGAAGAGACATGGGGAAGACGGCGGGCGAATTCATCGTAATTCTCATAGAAATACTGCGACAGAAAAAAATGACGGTTGGCGTCATAATTGTCGGCCTTGATGCTGAACTTCGTGCTTTGCACACCGCCCTGGGTGCTGACGGTCTTTGACTCCGAGTTCTGTTGCGACACAAGGCCGGTCAGCGTGAGTTTGCCAAACTGAAGTTTGGCCTTCATGCCGAACAGTGCCGTACCTCCGCGGATAAGACTCGACCCCGTTGTCATGCTGACATTACCGGCTTCGATATTCTTGATTATCTCATCCTCCTTGCCTTCATACTGAAGCTTGAGGTTCTGGGAGTCAAAAGAGAATGTCGCGTCGGTATTGTAGTTCATGTTGAACTTCATCTTGTCGCCTACCGAGGCGTTTATAGCCGCCTGGATCTTAGTGTCAAAATCGAAGTATGTCTTTCGCCTGTTACGCAGCGACAAAGCGGGATTCTCGGTCTTGTTGCTCTTTATACCCATCGATAGCTGGATCGATCCCTGCGTCTGGAGTCTGACACCTCCGGGGCCGAATATCTTCTCGAGCGGACCGAGCGAGAAGTTCATGTCAAAGATATTGAAAGGCTCCTTGTCTTTGTTCTCGTATGTCTCGCGGTTGCGTTCGGTGAAATAACCGAAAAGATCGCGGCGCATCATCATGTTATTGTATTCCTCTGCCGTCATCATATAAGGCGTGACAATCTCGCGATCGCCTATGAGCGTGCGCAACACGTACATTCCCGTCTCCGGATCATATACGGCCTCGGTCTTGATGTTCGAAGGATTACGCAGGTCAGCGGCATACTCCTTCTGACCCATATAATCTTCGGCCGATACAGGCACCGTAGGCTGCACACGAGCCGGAAGTTCAAGCGTATCGGCCGGCATGTATGAAGGAGACTCCGGTTCTGACGGAGGTGGCGGTTTCAGTTCGCTTTTATAATATTGAGGGCTGGCCAGAATCCTGATCATCAGCACAAAAACGAATACGGCCGCCAGAATAATGAATTGGCTGCGTGAAAAATGCATAGCAACAGGTTAGTCTACAGTTAGATAACATTCAAAGCATCGTAAGCGACTGCTTTATTGCGCTTTCAGTGGAAAGAGTAGGATCCGCCGCGAAAAGCTTGTTGAGGACTTTCTTGCACTGCGGAGCCGCGAAGCCGAGCATAACGAGAGCGGCAAGAGCATCGTCAAAAGATTCGTTGGCCGAAACGCCTGTCGTGATTGCCTCTCCGTCGACTTCTATCTTGTCTTTGAGATCGACAATGATGCGCTGCGCCGTCTTTCCGCCGATACCCTTCACGCTCTTGAGCAGCATCTCCTCGCCGCCGGCGATGGCGGCCTCAAGCTGCGGCACTGTAAGCGCCGACAGGATCAGGCGGGCAGTGTTGGGCCCCACACCGCTGACTCCGATAAGAAGACGGAAAAGTTCGCGGCTGCGCCGTTCGAGAAATCCGAACAATACATGCGCGTCCTCACGGATGGACTCATGGATATAAAGACGCACCTTGTCGGAACCTGAAACGCGGGGATAATCTATAAGCGTGATGTTTATTTCATAACCTATTCCGTTACAGTCAATAACAGCGTAGGTCGGAGTAATTTCGGCAGGAATGCCCTGTATATAGTCAATCATACTTTTCTTGGTTGATGCGTGTCGCGCGCGTAAAAGGGCGTGACATACTCATTAAACGGCATACCGGCATATAAAATTATGCTGCGCCGGACGATTAGCGGCCGAGTTGCACGACGATTATTTTTTTGCTAAATTTGTAATATGAACCAATCGTACAATTCTGTCCTGCTCGACACGGCCGTAGCCGAACTGTCGAAACTTCCCGGAATAGGCCACAAGACCGCCCTGCGGCTTGCCCTGCATCTGCTGCGCAAGGAACCCGAAACGGCCTACGCTCTCGGGTCCGCCATCATCGAGATGCGTAAAGGCATTGCCTACTGTCCTGTGTGCCACAACATAAGCGAGGGAGGAGTCTGCCAGATATGCAGCAGTCCGCGCCGCGACAGAAAAACAGTCTGTGTTGTCGAAAACGTAAAGGATGTGATAACGATCGAGCGCACCAACGAACACTCGGGCGTCTACCATGTGCTCGGGGGACTCATCTCCCCACTCGACGGAGTGTCGCCTTCAGATCTTGAGATAGAGAGCCTTGTGAAGCGTGTCGGAGAGGAAGGCGTGGAGGAGGTGATACTCGCGCTGAGTCCTACAATGGAGGGTGACACCACGAATTTCTACATATACAGGCGTCTGGCCGACCTGCCTGTAAAAGTGACAATGCTCGCGCGCGGACTCAGCATAGGCAACGAGCTTGAATATACCGACGAGCTTACTCTCGGGCGATCTATCCTGAACCGCACACTGTTTTCAACCAACGGCGAATGAACATGAGATTTCTTGAGGACGACACGCTGAGACTCAGAGCTGTCGAACCAGACGACGCCGACATGATGTGGGATATCGAGACAGACTCGCGACAGTGGGTGGAGAACGGCATGTCGGCGCCATACTCACGCCATAATCTCAGAGAATATGCCGAGAATTACGATGCCGATCCGATAAGAGCCGGCCAACTGAGGCTTGTGATAGAGAAAAAGGATGCCGCCGGATACAAGTCAGTAGGACTTATTGATCTGTATGAGATATCCGCATCGAACCGGACTGCGTTCACGGGAGTCTATGTGATACCGGAAGAACGCGGAAAAGGATACGCCGCAGGAGCATTGCGGCTGATCGGCGAATATGCGGGCGGTCTGCTTAACCTTCGGATAATTGCCGCAAAGATAGCGGAGAGCAACAGCGCAAGTCGCCGGCTTTTCGAAAAAGCAGGATATGTGTTTTCAGGCAAACTGCCCGAATGGATTCTCAGCGGCAAGGAAACCCACTCGATACTGATCTACTCAAAAAAGGTGTCTAATTGAGCGACGGATGAGCGGGGATGCTCAGCCATGAACGGAATTCCGGACCGAGATCCTCCACCTGTCTGCGCCAATAGCTCTCCCCTTCTCCCCGCAACAATCCGCCAGAGTCAGGGTGCACATTTACAGCCCAGCTGTTTTCAAGAATCTCTTTGGTAAGCTGACCTGCTCCCCAACCGCTATATCCGATGAAGAAACGCATCAAGCCGTCGGTTTCACCGCCCGATGCAATATAATCTCTGATCTGGTCAGAGTTACCGCCGGTGTAAATGCCCGGCAGAATCTCCAGACTGCCGTCAATGACAGTTCCGAGCCGATGAAGCATGAACAGCCTGTCGAGTTCAACCGGACCACCCTTGAACAAAGGAATTTTCTCGCTTCCGGGCCAGTCCTTGAACAATGCG
Organism: Muribaculaceae bacterium; assembly: GCA_009775355.1. Classification (GTDB taxonomy): domain Bacteria; phylum Bacteroidota; class Bacteroidia; order Bacteroidales; family Muribaculaceae; genus Lepagella. Next base: position 2,618 of record VSPN01000052.1, on the reverse strand, counting down.
TCGGCTGTGGCGGGGAGTTCATGGTTGAGGACAAGCCCGAGGTGCGCCCCCGTATCCTCCCTGTCAAGAATCAGCACGGCGGAACGGTAGAAACTGATATCGACCAGTCTCGGATCAGCGAGCAACAGGCGTCCGGCTTCCGGATCGACCTCTGCAGGAGTCTTGTACAGATATGTATCAATATCCATTGCTTTGACTGTTTTTGTGGGATGGGTTCTTAAACGATAACGCCAATTCAAGGCGATAAGTATAGCACTGACCGGCAAGAACAAGAGGATGAGAGCTTCCCGTCAGCCATATGTGACGATGAAACCTCACCCTCTTTGCCTAATCGATGACTGACCTTCTTGTCAGTCATCTTTCTTTCCGAATCCGAATATGCCTTTGCCGTCGGTCTTCTCCTCGACAAAATCCTCGAGCTTGTCCTTTACGTTATTGACAACCTCTTTACCTTTTTCGACATATTCCTTGCCGTCGCCGTTCTCCATCCAGTCCTTGCCTTTTTCCACATACTCCTTGCCCTTGTCAAGTGCTTCCTGCACCTTGGGGTTGTTGACAAGATTCTGCGCCTTGTCCTGAAGATTCTTAACCGTGTCTTTCAAATCATTGGTATTCATAATTTTTACATTTTAATACGCACCCGGAGGGCACGCCATGTCAAACTGCACTATATTCTCCTTATAAACAAACCAGACATGATTTTGGGTCACAGGAGAACCTGAGATTTGTGTCCTCATGTCGGATGCAAATTAAATTAGTGTTAATTTTTAACATATAGTGTTAACCCGTGTAATATACGGAACGCATTTTGCATTTATGTCATTGAAATGAGTAAACTGCACACTGCAGATATCTCTCGGCAATCCATATTGCAGGATTATAAAAAACACAAAATATCAGAACATGAAGAAAACAAGCATTGCACTCGCTCTTCTGGTCGCCCTTTCGGGCGGCATAAGCGCGTATGCCTCGGATCCAGCATTCATACGCACGGCGTCTACACCGGCTTTCGAGACAGACTTCACGACAGCCGCCGAAAAGACTGTCAACGCAGTTGTCTGTATAAAGAGCTTTGCCACACGCCAGCAGAATCCTTACGGCAATCAGGGTGGCTATGACCCGTTCGGTATGTTCGACTTCTTCTTCGATACCCCGGGGGGAAATCATCGACAGCAGCCACGCCAGCAGCAGAAACAGAAAAAATCCGAGCCTGTGCAGACAGGTCTCGGATCGGGCGTAATCATATCTGAAGACGGCTATATCGTGACAAACAACCACGTCATCGACAATGCCGACAAACTCGAGGTTCTGCTCAACGACAACTCCACCTATGAGGCACGCATAATCGGAACCGACGAGGCCTCAGACCTCGCCCTAATAAAGATTGACGCCAAGGGACTTTCCCCCATCACTTTCGGCGATTCAGAATCGGTCAAGATCGGAGAATGGGTTCTCGCTGTCGGCAATCCGTTTGGCTTCAACTCGACAGTCACAGCCGGCATAGTCAGTGCAAAAGCCAGAAGCTTAGGCACCAACGGCAAAGGAGGCAACATGTCGATCGAGTCATTTATCCAGACTGATGCCGCACTCAATCCGGGTAACTCCGGGGGCGCGCTCGTTAACCTGAACGGCGAACTCATAGGCATCAACTCCGCAATCTACAGCAACACTGGCAGCTACTCGGGTTTCTCATTCGCCATTCCGACCACGATAGTGAAGAAAGTCATGGCCGACATCAGACAGTATGGCACAGTGCAGCGCGCCATGCTCGGATGCTCCGTCGTAGAACTCGACGCGAAGCTCGCCAAGGAGAAAGGGATCACCGCCGCCAAGGCCGGATGTCTCGTGGCATCGGTCAGCGACATGAGCACGGCCAAGGAACTCGGCCTGCAGGAAGATGACCTCATCACAGCGATCAACGGATCGGAAGTGCATAATTTTGCACAGCTTGTGGAACAGATCAGCAAGTTCCGACCCGGCGACCAGATCACGGTGACTTACTACCGCAACAACAAGGCATATCAGAAGACTGGCACTCTGCGCAACTCACAGGGAAGCACGGCCATAACCAAGAAAGGTGATTTTTCGGAACTCGGATGTGCGTTCATGAAGCTCTCGACTGAGACCAGACAGCATCTCGGCATATCGAACGGAGTTCAGGTGCAAGGGCTCAAGAGTGGTGCATTCAGGGAAGCCGGAGTCAAAGACGGCTTCATCATCACGGAGATAAACGACACTCCTGTCAACTCGACCGACGATGTGGAATACGTCTACAATCAGGTAATGAAGAGCGGCAATGAAGAGAGAGTGCTCTTCCTGAAAGGTCTGTATCCGACTGGCAAGAAATACTACTACGCGGTCAATCTTGAAGGAAACGAATAAACAAACGAGGAAGTCGCATGATCGACATATAAGAGATAAGTGATTGGGGAAAGCAAAGTCCGGCAGCAGTCTTCACGACGGCCGCCGGACTTTCGTTTTTGTAGCTGACACAGAGATTTAAACATTCCCAAGTGCTGGTTCGAGACCGGTTTTATTGCTAAATATTACTGTCCGCTAAACCATAAAAAGGCGAGTCCAACTTCCTGAACGGCAGAAGTTGGGCTTACTTTTTGTAT
>VSPN01000051.1 GCA_009775355.1 Muribaculaceae bacterium | reverse complement strand
GGACAGGAATCAACCCGTCGGCCTTGTTTTTTATTCTGCCGGTGTAAAAATCTCGCGATTTTTATGTAGATTTGCAAAATGAAACAAGCTCTAAGAGCATCATATCCGAAGTATTGATAGATACCTTCGACATCAATAGATTTGTAAAGAGCGATACTAGCTTTGACATATGGCTTGGCGAGAGGAAAGTGCAAGTTCACGAAGACAAGTACTATAAATACATAATATCGTACGGTTTCGGTGATTGCTAAAGCCGACTTGATTTTGATTTTCAAGTCGGCTTATTTGGGATTGACATGTTATGACGTGGGACAAGTAAAAAGGTGCGACCGTGGCCGGTCACACCTTTGCATGTAGATTGCTGTTGTGCAGTTGGTGTCCGTCAGATGACCACTTTGTGGCTCTTTCCGTCAATTACGAGAATGTAGACACCCTTGAATCCAGACAGCGATGTTCCGGCTGATCTGATGTCAGCGACTTTCATGCCGTTCACACTGTAGATGGCTGCATTGTTGAAATCTCCTGCTATCGTAAGGAAGTCTCCGTTGATACGGAAGTTGTTTGTCTTCTCTGATTCAACAGATTCCACGCCTGTGAGTCCCTCGTCGATCAGAATGTTGCCGATCTGTATGTAGCTGTAGTAATCCTCGTTGAGAGGTGTTGCAAGCTGAACCGCAAAGCATGATGTCGTTCCGGCGATGTCATCAGGAAGCACTATGCCGTATTTCTGGAATTCGATACGTGATTCGGAGTATTGCGGTTCGCGGAGGTTGAACGAGCTGACGAGACGCATTCCTTCAACTGTGTTCATCGGACCGACATATACGTTGAGATTCTCGGGAGTGAGAGAGCGGATTTCGAACTGAACGCCATATTTCTTACCTTCTTCAAACTTGATGGGAGGAGAGATGATCCAGTCATCGGCATCCTTGGTATACGCGTCGATCGAGGTCGGAGATATGATATATTCCGCAGTCATCTCGTAGTCGCCGAATACGCTTTGGCCGAGAGTTGTTCCGTAAATCCAGGTCATGCCGTCGTTGTTGTTGTCGACAGTAGTCCACTTCAGAGCCATAGACGTGGGGTTGTCGAATGTCTCCTCTACGGGGAACTCATCAACCGGTGTGCCGGCGATAAATTCCTGTGTCTTGGTCTTGGTTTCGCCATATTCGTTTTTAGCAGTAATACGGTAAGAGTAGCGGAGGAGACGGCGTAGGTTGTCGGTGACACTGCAGTCGGTTATGTTTTCAGCAACCTTTACGTTGTCGGGAAGGCGTACCACGTCATATTTAGTCGTTGTCGGGTCGAATGTGCCGCCATGTTGTCCGGTTGCAGGAGCTGTCCATGTGATCACAGTCGAGAGGAAATCGCTGTTTACGGTCACTGTGGCGTCAGATACTGCTGACGGTGCATCGAAACCTACGTATGCGAATACGGGAGATTTCGGGCCGTCTCCCTTGGTGTTGCTGTAGCATACGATGTCGTAGCGATATTCGCGTCCGGAAGCCGGCAGAGACTTGTCTTCATATTGGAGCGATGTGCCGGCAGCGAACGGGCCTCTTTTGGTATCGAGTCTGACACCGTCGCGGTAGATTTCATATCCGTCAATGGATTCAAGAGCAGAACCTCCGAATGTTGTCGAAGGCACAGTGAAGTCTATTGTGCAATAGCTGCCGTCGATGCTTGAGGCCGACTTCGGATCAACGGCGAACCCCGGAGCCTCGAAACCTCCGGTGGCATATGGGATATACATGCCGAGGAATCTTGCCGCGATACCTATCTCGCCGTATTCGCGACAAGAGTAACCTTCCATGTCGGCTGAATAATCTGCATTGGGTGCGATTGCTGGAAGGGTTATGTCAACGAGCCACGTTCCGAGTCCCATGTCGGCGTGAGGATTCTCATTGGTGTTGGATGCCCAGATAAGATGTCCGTTGGTTATATCGAACTCAAGCGACTGGTTTGCGGCAAGGTATTTGTAAGGGAGCGTGTAGATCGCTCTGGCTGTGTTGTCGCGGGTCATGTCGATCTGGAGGAGCTCTCCATTATGGTTGATCGTGAATACACGCCCGAAAGCATCAGCAGCTATCACGCCGCCTCCTTCATTGATTTTGCGCACGAGAGTCATTTCTCCGGTCTCGCGGTTGACCTCATAAATGCCGCTGCCTTCTTTGGAGCCGTAACATACGGCGAGAATACGGTCATTCATTCGGTCGTATGTCATGTCGGAAGGCTTCAGGTCGGTAGACATGTCGCTCCATGGCCCGATCTCCTTGACCTGTCCTGTATATATGTTGTATGAGAAAAGGGGCTTCGCTGTCGGCATCGCCATAGAGGATTCATAGAGGTATGGCACCGCATAATATATACCGTCGACTGCAGTAGCCGCATAAAGACCCATGCCTTCGGAAAGGGTCTGCATGAGTTCGTTGATGTCGGGTTCGGCAAATGTCTGTCGTGCAAATCCGTACTTACTTTCGTCTGCATTGGTGTAGCCACCCGGGTTAGATAGGAAGAAGCCGTAGAATGGACGGTCGGCATGCTCTATGCCTGAAGCTGCGGCGATAGGTAAAGCCGCTGTGCCGCACAAGAGAGCCGCTGCTATAAGTTTCTTATTCATGTTGAGTAAATTGAGTAGTAATTTATATTGATTATGTCACTGATGAAATATCGGGAGAATAACCTTATTGAGGAAAGAATCTCATCATTCATGCGGATTCCCAGCACTGAATGATGAGATTCTCCTGACATCTATGGGGCTATTTCACGAATTTGATTGTTTTGTTGCCGCTTGTCGCGATATACATGCCCGAAGGCAGTCCGCTTACAGACACGAGAGTTTCTTCTGTTGATATCATGAGCTGGCCGCTCGCGCTGAAGATTCTTACAGTATCGGGAGCATACAGGGTCATGGTCGATGCGTCATAGCGGAAAGCACTGTCGACAGTCACGTTTTCGACTCCATTGCCTTTCTGGCGCATGAGTCCGTTGATCCAGATCACACCGTCGGTATCGGCGTCATCTCCGCTTACAACGTAGTTTGCCGGTATGATGGCGTTGGGGAATCCGGCCATGAGGCAGAATCCGTATACCTCGTAATTGTTTGCGACCTCCTCGTCGTATACCTCGATCTCAAGACGTACAGTCTCACCCTCTATCGCTGTTGTCTCGCGTGAAGTCGAGCCGTCGCCGAGGCGGAACACCACATTGCCCATCGCGCCCGAAGTTTCCTGTATGGGTTTGCCATCGTTGTCTACAGCCCATGCTGTCGAACCGCGGAGAGCGAACACCTTGACATTCTCGTCAACCTTGAAGACTCCTTTGAAGAGTATGAAGTTTTCTGCAGCGTCTGCCTGAGTGAATGTGTATGTGTCGCTGTCGAGCACTATGCCGTCGGCTGCCATGGTCTGAGAATAGAACTTCTCGAAATGATCGAACACATAGCCTGTCTCCGGTTCAGCGACGAGTTTAACTGTCTGGCCGGCATGTACGATCACATTTGTATATTTTACACCGTCAACCTCTATGTAGACGTTGCCCACCACGATGTGCTTGTTGTCATCGTAGGTCGGAGTTGTGTTGGCCTGACAGGGGGTTACCACTTCCGCATCGATTACGGTGCGGCCAGTTACCTCCACCCAGACTGTGCGGATGAATTCGTCACCGTCGCGTTCGAGTTCAAGCGCGACGCCGTTGATTGTGACAGACTCAAACTCGCTCTGGGAATCCTGACAATATATGCGGATCCAGTTTCCTGTCTTTACTTCGTTGACGCGGTTGTTAGCGAGCTTTTTCACGTAAGTCTCGCTCAATACGCCATCTTTTTCGGTCATTTCCCAATAAGATACAAAGAGTTCGTTGCCGTTGGGCACAACTATAGAGTTGCCTTCAGATGCCTGCATCTCACTCATTGTCACGTCGATCGCGGCATCGGTCACATCGGCATTCTCGATGGTGACCACCCATTTGCCCTCACCTTCGATTGCGGATACCGATATGCCGGGAGTTTCACAGGATATGCCTTCAAGAACGTAGCCGTCGGCTGCGGAGAACGTCAGAGTGGTATAGCTTTTTACCGTCATGGGGTTGGAGAGTTCTACCGGTATGCCTGCGGAAGTCGCTGTCAGCCAGGTTATGTCGGCACCTTCATTGAAGTTGAAAGAGATAACGGCATCGACTGGGTTCTTGCGCGATGTGACAGCGATCCAGTCTCCCTCGACAGCTTCCACCATATAATAGCCATTAGAGTTGACATTGACAGTATTGCCGTTGACTGTCACTGAAACGATCTGGTTGCCTGCAGTGGCCGAGAAGGCGAGAGAATTCTTGATGTCTGTGATTGCGAAGCGGTTCTCACCGTTGTTGAGCTGAAGCGCGTCTCCGCGTCCGCCCTCCTGAATGACGCTGACACGCGACGCGTCATCGACCGAGATCACCACTCCAGACATGTCGCGCGATCCGTAGATCAGATATTTTGCAAGGTTGGTGCCGTCAGAACCTTTGACGACACGCATATTGTTATCCATGTTGGCCTGGGCTCCGTTTGATCCGATGATATGCTGGATAGTTGTTCCGGGACGCTCCGACACATTGATCATCTCTCCGAGATTGCCTGTCAGTGTGGCTGACTGTCCAGAAAGGCTGACAGTGCTGCCGTCGTTTCTTGTGAAAATATATGCGTCAAGAGCGGCGTTGCCCTCGGGTGCCTCGATAAGGATGTCGGTCGGAGTGCCTTTGGTGCTGACTGAGAAATCATCTCCGTCTTCAACCTCGAACACCCAGCCGTTGCTTCCGCCCCAGCCCGTGGCATTCTGAGCCACGCCGTTTCTGAGAACCTGGACTATCTCGGCACCTTCTGCCGGGATGAACTCGAGAGGATTCTGCGACGCGTCTATCGCGAAGCTGGTCTTTACGTTGTCATTTACAGTCAGCTTCTCATATTCGCCCTGACGCTGGTTCTCAAGCCAGCAGTCCACATTGGCGGCATAATCGACAGTGATGGAGAATTTGAGAGCAGTGGCTTTCAGCTGCATGTTGACCTGCACACGGTAATAATCGGGCACCGTATTGGTGAACACATATGATCCGTCAGCCTGCAGAGCACCGTCGAGAGTTCCGTTCCAGTTCGGCACAGTGCACCCTGTGATCTCGTAGATGCTTTCGGGAACGATCTTGACGCTTGCGTTCTCTGGGATGACCGACTGTCCCCATTCAGTCTGAGGCTCGATCCATTCCGAGTCTTTCTCGTAATAAACTGTGAAAGGCTTGCCGGTTATTTCGTCGCCTGAGGCGAAGAAATCCAGATGGACATCTTTGGTCACGGAGCTACCCGAACCGCTGGTCACGATCTTGATCATCATACCTGATGTGCTGATTCCGATACGGTAGTTGCCGTCTCCGCTGGGATTGATGGCCGTTGTCTCGTTCTGGGTGACGCTCACGATCTGCGCGCCCGTAGCGGCCTGAATAAGCAGAGGGGAGTCCTGCTCGCTGAGGTCAAAACGGTTCATACCGTCGTACAGATCAAGTGTCCGTCCGTTGCCCGACATGGTTTGGACAATCACGTTGGAGGCTTTGTCTACGTCGATCATGACGCTCGTGGCCCCCGCAGTGAATATCCCTGCCAATGTCATCAGAAGTGACAGTAGAAATGTTTTTTTCATAATTGTTGGGTTTTATGTTTGGTAGTGAAGTTGTCAGATGCTGATCTTTACCGATCCTGAAGGCGTGCGCACGATATATATGCCGGGCGTGAGTCCGCTCATGCCGGTCTGGCGGCCTGATATGTCATATATTTCCGATCCTTCGGGTGCGGATATGGAGTTGCCCGACACATACACGTCCTCGATATCCTGACGCAGGTCGCCGATGCCGGCTGTGTCGCCGAAATCGAAAGTGATTGTTCCGTCGGCATCCTCGCGGATGTTCGATATCGACCATTCCACAGGGACTTCCGAGCCTGAAGACATCCATCGTGCGGCAGGTACGCTATTGGCCGAAAGCGAGGTGTTGCCCATCAGACCGGGGTAGGGGTCTCCCGCCTCGTCGGCGATGGTGCCTGACCACACGTTGTCGGCGGCCATGATGCCGACATGCTCGTAGCCTGCCGCCACAGCGTTGACCGTGTTGCGGCTCCAGAGTTTTTTGTCATAGTGGCAATATGTTATGACCAGGCCGTGACCGGGAATACCTTTGTCCCATCCCTGCTGCTGACGGTTCTCGAGAGTATAGTATTCGTCGGGATTTGCAGGGTTGACTATGAATGCGGCCTCATGAGTTTCGTCGAACGGACGCAACTCGATATTCTTCATCGAGCCTTCAAGCACGATAGGCTCGATCCATCCGAGCGTGTACTTGTCCATTGCGGTGTATCCCGAGGGAGTCACCTGATCGTCATTATATGTGCCGATGTCCATGATGTCGTAGTGGCTCATGCCGTGTCCGCCCTGATTTGATGTGTCGTATATGTCGGGAAGACCGAGAATATGGCTGAATTCATGGCATATGGTTCCCACTCCGTCGAGGTTGGTGCCCGATGCTCCCTTCAGCTCGCATGAACATGCTGCCACGCCGAGGTTTAGACCGTCGAAATAGTCAAATACATAGTCTGAAAGATCCATCATAGCCGGCCATACGGATTCGAACGGGCCTCCCTGAGCCTCGCCGTGTCCGGCAAAGATCACAAAAAGAAAATCAACGAACCCGTTTTCGTCGAGGTCGTATTTTGAAAAGTCCAGTCCGGCCTCGTCAGCGGCGAGACATGCATCGCGGAACTGGTTGACCAGACCGTTGTCGCCCATGCCGTAGTAAGCTCTGTCATGGGGAAGGGTCAGTGGGCCGAACACGTCGAAGCGGGGAGTGAACAGTCCGTTGCTCTGGGCTGTGAAATAGTCGAGCACACTTCCGTGAGTGGCTTCGCTCCTGTAGCCTGCTTCGTTGCATATCCGGTCGTAATGCTCAAGAGTTGCCGCCGGAGTGAGTTTCACGTCCTGATACTCGACGAGAAGGATCAGACCGGTCACTGTCCCGGTAGTCGGGAACTTGGGCTGGATCGGATTGGGAGAGATACGGTTCTGGCGTGTTTCGGCTTTTCTTCCGGCAATTTCGGCCACAGCCCGGAGTATGGCGGTGCGCTCCGATGCCGGAGTGGCATTGCCGGTGATCGCGCCGCGGGCCTCAAGCGTGCCCTCTGCCGTGAGTGTAGCCGGGCGAAGCATGCCGCTGTTGTCGCGCATGAGGATCTCGCCCGCCGGAGTCTCGTAATAATGGAAATGTTCGTCACCGATGACGGTGGCCTCGACCACGCTGCCGTCGGGTTGCTTCAGCCTCATGATTCCGGGTTTGGCCGGAACTGCCAGAACCATCATGATTCCGAGCAGGAGGCAGTTGAGGAATGTAGTTAGTCTTTGCATGTTGTATATTTCTTTCGATGTTGTTGTCGCTCTATTTCCGGTTTGCTCCGGACGCTTTCACAAAATGCTGCTTTTGTTGCAGCATTTACGGCTGATGGTTTTCAAAATGGTTTGCGGGAAAGTTGAAGACATGACATATTGCCAATCTCCGGCTACAAATTTATAGTCGGGGATAAAAACGGATATTGACATAGTTTAAGAAATATGTTCCGGTCAGGATATTTCTTGGGCGTCTGGCGGCGACACGTAGTCGGACGCCTGTATGTCGTGACTGTTTTTCTTGTTATTAAGTTCTTCGCGTAGAATGCTCGCCTTGACGCGGCATAGGTATTCGGGTGTGACGCCGAGATATGAGGCGAGGACGCGTTGCGATACTCCTTTTACAATCATAGGTCTTGTCTTGAGCATGTGCAGATATCGTTCTTTGGCTGTGCCGTTATGGACTGTAGACTCCCTGTTCTCTTCAAGATACTGTTCATACCAGGCGTAATGCAGGGCCCAGACTGCAAACGGATGGCTTCTGTCTGTCAGCGCGATATAGTCTTCTCTCGATATCTGGAGAACAACGCTGCGGCAGCAGGCCTCGATCTGGTAATAAGACGGTAGTCTGCGGTAAAACGAAAATCTGGAGTTGAATATTGTGCCCGGAAGCCCAAAACTGAAAGTCCGTTCCTGGCTGCCGTTGAAGTCAACTCCTCTCATTATTCCCTCCTTGACAATATAGACATCAGGTCTGATCTCGCCCGGACTTATCAGCACCTCTCCTTTCTGCAGCTCGATCTCTGTGGCAAGGCTGAAAAGCGAGTCCCATTCCTCGCTGTCGAGAGTGCGGTCGCACTCCTGGTTGAGCAGTCGTTTAAGTTCTTCCATCATCCCGTAAATGTCCCGAATTATAAACCGTTACAAAGATATAAAATTTATAGTGCAAATGCAAATGTCTGTTTTTTATACAAGTCGCTTTGCGGGGTGGTGTCGCCTGTCATGAGGATCCGGGCTGTATGCGGCAGTGGCGGATTAGCGCAGCCTGCGTCCGAGAGCCCGGAAAATGAATCCGACGTGGTTGACAAGAGTTCGGACGGCTCCGTAATGCCTTGTCATGATGCGGTATCGCTCTCGCAGAGAGCGGAGCTTGTTTCTGTCGGTGAGACCGTCGGAAAGGTAGTCTATGGCGATCATGTCGAGGTTGAAGCATCTGCGCGGGTCGGCGTTTTTGATGCAGCGTACGGTCCAGTCGTAGTCGGCCGAGAAGCGATATTGCAGATCATAGTCAGGTGCGATCTCACGGCGCACCATGAACGCCTGGTGGCACACCAGCATCCCCCTGGCAAATGATTCGAATGTCAGCGAGGCAGGCGCGGTGAGGTGTCTCCGCCCGATTATGTGTCTGGCCGAGTCTACGATAACTGTGTCGGCGTAAATTATGTCGTCGCCTCTGCGGGCTCTTGCGGCATATGCCGCAAGAATATCTTTGGAGTGGAATGTGTCGCCGGCGTTGAGAAAGAGAAGATACTTCCCCCTGGCGAGTCTTATCCCTTTGTTCATGGCATCATAGAGACCGTTGTCTTTTTCGCTCAATATGCGGGTTTCCGGATAACTCCGGGCAATTGAAAGCGTGTTGTCGCCAGATGCTCCATCCACTATGATATGCTCGAAATTCCGGAATGTCTGGCTTGCGACAGACATAAGTGTCGGCGATATCGTTTTACCTGCGTTGTAGGTGATCGTTATTATCGTTATGAGGGGCGTTGTCTCCATATGGTAACTTGATTTTTCTACAAAATTAAAAAAAAGTCGAAATAAATTGCGCCCTAAAGTTGGAAGAATGGAGAAATAGGCTTAATTTTGTACGAAATATCTTTTTTAACCAAATCTAAACTTAAAAATCATGGCTTACGTAATTACAGACAAATGCATCGCATGCGGCACATGCGAGTCGGTATGCCCGGTAGAGGCAATCTCAGCAGGCGATATCTACAAGATCGATCCCGATACATGCATCAGCTGCGGCAGCTGCGCATCTGTATGCCCCAACGACGCTATCGAGGAGGGCTGACACCGGATGTCAACGGAAATAATGGCTGTCTTTTCAAAGGACAGCCATATTTTTTTATAACAACCAGCCCCTGCCCGGCGTTGTCTTATAAGACAATGAACTCAAGACAACTCAATATATGGACAAAGTCAGAATAAAAGTGATCAACCGCAGCCATCATCCTCTTCCGGCTTACGGCACGTTCGAGGCAGCAGGCATGGATGTCAGAGCTTATCTTCCGGAGGGCTCCGTGACTCTGAAGCCGCTGCAGCGTGCTTTGATACCCACGGGCCTGTACATGCAGCTTCCCTCGGGCTATGAATGTCAGATACGTCCCAGAAGCGGCATGGCTCTCAATTACGGCATGACAATAGCGAATGCTCCAGGAACCATCGACGCCGACTACCGCGGCGAGATCGGCATAATACTCATAAACCTCGGCGAGAACGACTTCACCGTCAATGACGGCGACCGCATATGTCAGATGGTGGTCAAACAGTATTCCCGTGTGACTTGGGAGGAGACCGGCGAACTCGACCGTACCAGGCGCGAAGACGGTGCTTTCGGCCATACCGGAATAAATTAAGCCCCCTTTCTGTTAAAACTGTTGAAATTGAAGAAAAGAACAAAGATATGCCTGCTTCCGAAGACTGTGGCTCTGTTCGGATTGGTTCTGGCGGCAGCCCTTATGACAATGGCCCAGGGGTCTTCGCCGGCCCGCCCTCGTGAAGCCGTCGGTGCGGCCCGCGCCAAGGCTTCATACTACTATTCTGCCGGTATTGTCGAGCAGGCTCAGGGACATGAGGACGCGGCCTATGAGTATTTCAAGAAAGCATATGCCGCCGATCCCGGATACGAGGAGGCGGCCTCGGTATTCGGCACGCGCAGACTCTCGATAGGTCTTGACACTCTGCAGAGCGATGTCGAGCTCGACCGGTCGCTGTCGATGTTGCGGCAGTATGTCGACAAGTATCCCGAAGATGTCTATGAGTCGCAGTATTACGGATATGTGGCCGGCCAGCTCGGACACACCGAAGAGGCTGTGCGCGTTCTTGAACGTGCCTATGGCTATCACCCCGCGACGACAGGCATTCTCATGCAGCTATCCGAAGTCTACGCCCGCGCCGGCGATCTGGGCAACGCCATAGGCTCTATCGACCGCTATGAGAAGGCCGAGGGGCTGCAGCCCCAGGTCACGACACGCAAACTCTCATTCCTGCTCGCCGACAAGGATACGGTCGGCGCGATACGCGAGGTGTCGCGCCTTGTTGCCACAGACCCCGTCTCTCCGGCCTACCGCATTCTTAAGGGAAACGTGTTCGACATAATCGCCATGCCCGATTCGGCACTCATATATTACAAGGAGGCGGAAATGCTCGATCCGGAGTCAGGAGCGGCCAAGCTGGCTCTTGCAGGGTATTATCAGCAGACGGGCGATTCGACGGCCTACGACAACAAGATGTATGAAGTGTTGCTTACAGAAGATCTCGACATCGACCAGAAGTCGGATCTTGTGGCCCAGTATCTCCATACGCTCATGACCGACAGCGGCGACACACAGAGGGGCGACCACCTTTTTGCCGTGCTTCACAACCAGTATCCCCACGAGCCGAGGGTGCTTGACCTCGCCGCCCGTTACAGTGCTGCTAAGCAGGACTTCAAGGATGCCGAGGAACAGATCTCATACGCTCTCGATCTTGACCCGACAAACTCCGTTTACTGGGGACAGCTTATGACCTATCAGGCCGCCGGAGGCGATCCCGAAAGAAGCCTTGAGACATATGAGAAGGCGAAAACGCACATTGTTCCTGACGGTAATCTCAAAATGTATTATGCCTCGGTGGCGCAGATGGCCAAAAGATACGACATCGCTTCAGGAGCATACCGTGAGATGATCGATTCGATACAGCCAGGACTCGCGACCGACAGTCTTCTGACCCTGAGCGATGTGCGCCCCGACATAACGATGGCCCAGCTCGACATGATGAGCCGTCTGTTCACTTCGCTCGGCGACGTGTATCAGATGGGCGCGGAACCAGCCAGAGCGTACCGTGCATACGACAATGCCATAACTCTCGATTCTTCCAATGCGATGGCTCTCAACAATTACGCCTATTTCCTGAGTACCGGCGGCGGTGACCTTGACAAGGCTCTTTCGCTTAGCGAGCGGTCCATATCGGGAGCGGATGCCGACAATCCGACATATCTCGACACATATGCGTGGATAAACTATCTTCTCGGCAATTATGAAAAGGCGGAGGAAGTGCAGCGCAGGGCTCTTGAGGAGTCGAAGAAAGAGAACTATCGGTCGGCCGAACTTTATGACCATCTCGGAGACATACTTGCCCGCAACGGCCGTCTCGAAGAGGCTGTCGAGGCATGGCGCGAGGCCGTGGCTATACAGGAGGAAAATAAAGAGACAGACGAGGAGTCGTATCGCCTCACTATTTCGAAGATAAAGGATGCTGAACCAAAAATGAAGGAAATGACAGTTTCTCCGGCGTCTGACGCAGGTGGTGCGGATGCCGGGCAACAGGTAATCGAGCATAAGAAATGAAAAGATTTTTATTGGCGGTCTTCACCGCTGTCGTGTTGCCGCTTTACGCACACGCACAGGGATTCGATGCCGTTATCGACAATATAGTGGAAAGTTACACGCCGTGGCAGTCGGTGGAATTCAGCGGACGTCTAAAATGCGACAGGTTGCCATTGTCTCCCTCTGTCAAGATGTATATGGTGCGAGACTCGCTGCTTCAGATTTCCGTGCGAGCTCCGCTGCTCGGCGAGGTGGGACGTCTCAATGTCACTCGCGATGAAGTTCTTGTTGTCAACAAGATGCGGCGTGTCTACTGCTCCGAACCGGCCGAGAGCCTTTTCGAACTGTGGCCGTCGATGCTGTCTGACCTGCAGAGCGTCTTTCTGGCAAGGGTGGCGGTTCTGGGTTCCGGTGAACTTGATGCGGAAAACAGTGCGGTCGTCGATGCCGGGGATGACGGCGAGGGGAACTGGATTATTGTGCCGCAGACAGACCCCGGCACGCTCCCGTTCAACTACGGCTATTTGGTCAGTCCCGCGGGGCGTACACTCGCCATGATGGGCGCAGTGACCGGCAAAGGCTCACTCACGATAGAATATTCCTATCCCGGTCGCGGAGAACAACTCGATATTACCCTTGACCGCAGCAACGGCAAAAAGACCGAGGCCACGCTTGAGTTTACCTCTGTGAAGTGGGGCGGAACGGAAATGTCGCCCGTCAGACTCGGCAATTATTCCAAAGTCGGACTCAAGGAATTTATCGGCTCCATCTCGAAATGACCCCTGTTTACGATCAGCCCTGACAAATGAAAAGATTCTCGATAATAATAATGACTGCCATCTTGCTGGCGGTCGCGGTTCCGGCACCCGGATCAACCACTGGTAAGACAACTGCTTCAGCGACTGCGAAAACCTCTTCGAAAAAGGGTGTATCGGCAAAGAAGAAGCAGACCGGCGCGACAGCAGGTAAGAAGAAAACAGCGAAGAAAGGCAAGACTTCCTCTCCGAAAGAGACGGCGGCCGATGTGCGGCGCAGACAGGAGGCGGCGCAGAAAGAAATTACGCAGACTCGACAGCAGATCAAGGAAAATGACGCTGCTGTCCGCAGAAACCTCAGCGAACTCGGAAAGCTCGAGGGTGACATATCCGACAGCCGCAGGAAAGTTGCTGAGACAGGTGGTAAGGTCGCTGCTCTTCAGAAGCGGCTTGACGCACGGCATGCACAGATATCGGCCGAAGAGAAAAGTCTCGCGTCAATGCGCGCCGGCTATCTTGAGGCAGTGAAGAAAATGCGTGCGCACCGCAAGGAGAAATCTATGCTTGCGTTCATATTCTCATCGGGTAGTTTCAATGAGGCTTTGCGCCGCATGCGTTATCTGCGTCAGTTCTCCGAATGGCGTGACAGGAAGACCAGAGAGATTGACGGAAAAGTAAGGTTGCTTCGCGAGCAGACCGAGCGTCTTGCACAGACCAAGAACATGCACGACCGTGCTCTTGCCGCTGAGGTGAAGGCCCGCGATGAACTGCAGGCGCAGTATTCGCGCCAGGATGCCATTGTGGTCGAACTTAAGAAAAACGGTCAGGCCTTGAATTCGCATCTTGCCAGGAAACAGGCGGAGGTCAACACGCTCAAGGGGCGTGTGGCGGCTCTTATCGCCGAGGAGCAGAGAAAGGCCGAGGCCGAACGTCGTGCCCGCGAGAAAGCGGAGGCGGAACGTGTGGCCCGCGAGAAAGCTGAAGCCGAACGTATAGAACGCGACAGGCAGGAGCGTGAGCGTCTGCTGGCGGAGAGTTCCGCAAAAGGGGGAGATGAGGCAAAATCGGCCGATGGCTCTAAAAGCAAACAGGATAATAAAGCGCAGCCGAAGAAGCAGGCTGCCAAAAAGACCGGATCAGATAAGAATCAGAAGGCTTCCGACAAGAAATCATCCTCAGGCAAGGAGGCGTATGCCGAGGCCCGCCGCCGGCGTCCGAAGTCTAAACAGTCATCGGAGTCCGCGACTGGAGGCGCTTCTTCGAAACATGGAGGCAAGTCATCGACCGCGCGGAATGCATCTCGTACCGGAGATTTCGGGAGCATGAAGGGATCGCTGCCACGTCCGGTGGCAGGCTCATTCCGTGTCACAAGCCGGTTCGGCAAGCACTCTCTGCCCGACCTGCCCGATGTGACATACGACAATCCCGGTATCGACGCCGAGGTCTCCGCCGGTGCTTCGGCATTGGCTGTCTATGCCGGAAAAGTCTCGGGCGTGTATATGATACCCGGCTATTCGACCGTGGTGATCGTCAGTCATGGCGGATATTATACTGTTTACGGCAATATTGCGCAGGCAGGTGTAAGCGTCGGCGATGTGGTGAGACAGGGGCAGCCGCTCGGTCGCCTTGCTCCGGACGAGGAGGATCCGTCGCACAGCCTTATACACTTCGAGGTTTGGAAAAACCGCGACAAAATGGATCCGCTCGGCTGGATAAAGTAAGATGAGTCATGGAGTACAGGATAATAAGGTATCATGATTCAAAGCGCCGCGAGTGGGACGAGTTTGTCGGCCGCTCGCGCAACGGCACGTTTCTTTTCATGCGGGCATATATGGATTATCATGCCGACAGATTTTACGACTGCTCCTGGATGGCGTATAAGGATAACAGGCTGATGGCTCTTCTTCCGGCCAATCTGACCTCCGGCGGAACACTTCATTCCCACGGCGGCCTCACTTATGGCGGCTGGATTCTTCCGCCGGCTCACCTTGACGGGTCCGGTCTTCTTGATATCTTTACGGAGGCATGCGCGGTGTGGCGGTCTGTCGGAATAAAGGCTCTTGATTACAAGACGATGCCCCATATTTATTGCTCGCGCCCTTCGCAGGAGGATGAATATGCCCTTTTCAGGCTCGGAGCGCGACTGTCGGAATGCAATCTCAGCGCGACTGTCGATCTGCGCACTCCTCCCGTTTTCAATCAGCAGCAGCGGCGTCATCTGGCAAAGGCACGCAGACTTCCGGTAGTGACCGCCGGGATGACAGATATCGATGCGTTTATGGAAATTCTTTCCGATTGCCTGAGAGAAAGACACGATACGGTTCCGGTCCATTCGGCTTCGGAAATGAAAAGACTCTCAGAGTCTTTTCCCGACAATATCCGTTTATTCGCCACATATCTTTATGGAGAGCCACATGCGGCGGTGTGTGTCTACGACACCGGAACGGTGGCGCATGCCCAGTATATAGCCACGACCTCAGAGGGGAGACGGCTCAATCTGCTCACTCCACTGTTTCATTGGCTCATGACAGAGCGGTATGCTTCCAGAAATTTTTTCGATTTCGGCATATGCAACGAAGATCACGGACGGTATCTCAATTCCGGACTTCTCCGGCAGAAGTATTCGTATGGTGCCGGTGGAACAGTCTACAACCGTTATTTTCTGGAACTATAAGAGTTCACTGGGAGTTGCTGCCTTAAGGCAGGTGATCAGTTGCCGCGTATCCGGGTTCTGAGCACAATGGCAGACCTTGCAGCGCATATCAGGAACACACATGCGGTCAGATAATATGATAGCGTGCTTCCGGTCATGATTGTGGAGCAGAAGGCCGCTGTGCCGAAAAGAACACCGGTCGCTGTTTCTGTGACTGCTTTGCGGTTCGGCAGAAACCCATAGGTGACGTAGTTGACGGCAAGATAAAGCAATACGCATGTTGCCTGTTCGGCGACGGCGGCATATCCGAGTCCCATCAGTCCGAAACGGCTGTAGAACACGATCGACAGGCCGAGGTAAAGGGCATTGCATGCCACTGCCTCGAGCCAGAAAAAGAGTCTCCGGTTGTCTTTGGCGAAAGTAATGTATCCCAACGGGTAGGCTATGGCTTTGAGCAGTATGCTGATGCCAAGCCAGCGCATGAGAGGGGTTGTAGGCAGAAACTCGGAGGTCAGCAGGAGTCTGATCACGAGCGGAGCCGTGCCTACGAGCAGGATTGACAGCGGAGTGGCAATGAGAGCCACGATCTCCATCTGTCGGTCGATGACGAGGCGCATTCTTGAATTGTCGCCGGCTGCTGCCGTGAGGCGTGGAAAATAGTCCATGGCCATCGCGGTGAATACCACGCCGGCGTATTGCAGAGTGATGCTGTTGGCCGCGTTGAAGAGACCGACATCGGCCAGATCTCCGTGAGTGCGGATGAATATGTTGATGATATACGTGCAGAGAGTGTTGATGAGGGTGGCGGCGAGCAGAATGATTCCTGACGCCAGCATGCCGCGCATGAGCGGCAGATGTTCTCTGATGCGGATACGGTTGCTGCTCCGGGGTATGGCTTTGCGCAGACCAAACGAATAGCACGCGTATGAAGTGGCGGCCAGAACTGTCATGGCCGGCACTATGCCGCGCGTGCCGAACAACCAGTAGAGAGGCACGCCGGCCACCAGACCGCAGACCGCTCCGGCGAGCGATGTCGTCGAAAGAATACGGATCTTGTGTAGTCCCTGCAGAAGAGCCATCTTGCCGTTGGCAGATACGGTCAGAAACACTGCGGCCGAAAGAAGCATGAACTGCCACGAGTAATCAGCAGAACCGAAAGAAATGCGGCTTAGTGTCGGAGCGAGCAACGCGCATGCGACCGCGCCGAGCAGAGCCGTAAGACGCAGAAGCATGACTGCGGCGTGACGCACGCGGTCAAGGCGGGTAGCGTCTTCTCTGGCGGCAGCGGCTTCCTTGGCAAACGCGAGGTTGAGCCCGAGCGACGACAACTGTGTCAGAGTGTTGGATGCAGAGTTGAACATCGATGCAGCTCCCATGCCGTCGGGTCCGAGAAAGAGCGCGACAAACTTCCCTCTGATCAGATTGACAAGTATCTGAAAGATCTGCACGCCTCCGAATATTGAAGTGCCCCGGAGGATGCTCTTGTAGCCGTTTTCATTTCTCGTCTCTTTCATAATGCTTTGCAAAGTTAAGCATTTTCCATTGAAAAGGACAGCTGAATCAAAATAAAAAGGATCCCGGCTCACGCCGGAATCCTTCTCTCAACTTAAAAACTTATTGATGAAAAGCGGAGCGGGACTCCATCCCTGGAACCCCGCTCCTTCACGTAGAATACCTGTGTTAACTACAGATTTTGGGATTTTCCACTTTCAGATTCACGCAGTTGTAATGAAATTGTCTGCAATTTCAATTGCTGAGAATTTTTTAGAGCTTGTGCTTGATCTGGATGTAGAGCTTGCCTTTGAGGGTGCCCCAGTAGTGCTTTATCTCGACAGGGATCTGGAGATAGCAGCTGTTCTGGAGAGGAGCGCCTTCGTTGGTATAGGTAAGCACGTTCGTTGCATTCACATTGGCCGACATATGGAGCGAGGCGAGCGAGCGCGGGTTCGTTCCGTTGGTGTCGTCGGTCACATAGATATTGCCGGCTGTGCCTGCGAATGTCACGTTTGTCACTCCATAGTAGTCCCAGAGGTTCTTCTCCATGCCGCTTGTGTTGGCCACACGGTTCTCGAACGCGTCGAAGAGCTGGAACTTGTCGTTGAGGTTGACAGTCTGTGCGAACGACTGGTCGGTCAGTTCGACACCCTGTGCGATTGTCGGGTTGTTGAGCGGCTTCACGATCTGGAGGTAGCTGTTGCCGAAGGTCACGGTGTTCACTGAGAGACCGTTGAGCTCTGCTTTCCAGTCAAGTTTCAGCTTGGCTTCGTTCTCGACGAGGCTGATGCCGTTGTTGTCGTGGGTGATCTTGACAGTGATCTCGCTGAGGCTTGATGCCTGTGCTGAGGTCTTCCAGCCGGAATATCCAGAAGGATATGTCATAGTCACGCCGTTGTAGGTGCTTCCGAATCCGAGATCCCACATTCCGCAGGTGGTAAGACCCTTCACGAGCGGGTTGGTGCGGCCCTCGAGGATGTTGGTCGAGTATTCCGCCTTGGCACTTGCGTTGGCTGAACCGTAAGGTATGGGGTAGAGAAGCATAGTCTCGTTGACCCATTTGGTCTTGTCGGTAGCGCCGAGAGTCGGGCTCTTGATGTTGTTGGTCACAACACAGGTGAATGTGATCGACACTGCGGGATTGAGATCCTTGGGATCAGTGTAAGTCAGAGTCACGGTGTATGTCTTCGACTTGCCCTGTGCGATAGCGCCTACCTCTGCGTTGTCGAGCGTGAATGTCATCACGGGGATCGACGCGCCAGTGTTGTCGAGAGCCACATTGTCGGTCACGTTGGCGGCGAGAGCGGAGTTCACGACACCGTCAACCTTGACCTCGATGCCTGAGGCGTGAGCGCCGTAGCGGTTGAAGAAGTCTTCTTTCGAGATGCCGTTGCCGGGGAACTGCGAAAGAACCTGCTTCGTCATCTCGTCCCATGTCACGTTCCAGGTGTAGTTGCCGCAGCCGAGTTCAAGCTCCTTCGAAGGAGTGATGCTGTAGCTAAGAGGAGTGGGATCCTCGCGGGTGATGAGCACCTTGAAGTAACGCTGGTCTACGAGCTGCTTGTTCTTGGTGTCGGTCAGGAAGACATGCACGATGGGCTGCTTGCCGATGGCTGCCTGGTTTGCTGCCGCGAAGCTGTTGCCTGAAGGAGAACCCGGAGTGAAAGTCGCGCCGCTGATCTTTGCGAATTCCTGCTGGTTGGCGCCGTCGGCAGATGTCGTAGTGTATGCGCGGGTAGCGAGAGTGTAAGACACCTCGAAACCGTAACCCTTCATCTGCTCAAGCGTCATGATCTCATGTGTGGCGGGATCAGTGAACGCACATCCCTCTACGAGAGTGTTGAGGTCAAGAGTCTTGTTATACTGCACCTTGGCTGCAACGAGACTTCCCATCGCCGACTGATAGATCTCGGTCGAGTCGTTGAAGTGGACGGGGATGGTGTTGCCCACTGCGGCAGTCTTGTGGAGCTTCGGAGTGAAGTATATCTCGCTCAGACGGGTGTACTCGGAGTAAACGTTGGCCGCGCCTTCCTTGTCGAAGAGGTGTTTGGCGGCGATGGGCACCTTGAGCGATACGGTGTAGATCTTGTTGCCGTTGAGGTTGAGCGATGCGGTGTTGCTCTTGCCGGCCTTGATCTTGAGAACGCCGTTGGCCTCGACATTGGCCGAAGCCACGTTGATGATATCGTTGTCAACCTCGGCTGCGCGGGTAGTGGCTATGCGCGATACGAAAGCGAGATTGTTGATGTTGATATCCTCGTTGCCGACGGTTCCGGGATTGAGGCGGTACTCGACCTCGGTCTCGTTGTTCGACACACGATATACGTTGGTGCTTTCCACCCAGTTGCCGTTCTGCCATTTGAGAGCGTTATACTGTGCTGACTTGAACTCGATGGTCGGAATGCCGTCAACATAGAGGTCGGGCATGAGAGTCACCGATGTGAGGCGTGCGCTGATCACGCCGGCTATGGTGTTGATGCCGTTCTGCACCTCAGTCGAAATCTTCTCGCTCAGTTCGTTGAGATCCGCGCGGAGCTGGCCGATGAGGCGGGAGTTTTCGGAGATGGCGTTCTGGTTGTATTCAACATCGGCCACTATGTCGGCTATCTTCGCGAGGATCTCCGATATGTTGCCGTCGATTCCGTCAACGCGTCCGGAAAGAGTGTTGAGCAGGTTGCGGAGTTCCGTGATGTCTCCGCCGAGGCTCGATACTTTTGCAAAAAGCTCTACGATGTCATCCTGTGCGGCAGCCAGATCAGAGCGCATGCTCTCGATCTTCTCCTTCATCTCGGCTACTTCCGACTTGAGGCCGCTATACTGCGACTCAAGCTCGTTGAGACGGGACTCGTATCCGGCAAGAGCGGCGAGCTGCACGTTTACAGCCTCAAGAGCGGTGTTGAGTTCCTTGATGCTTTCATTGAGACCGTCAATATCTATTGCTGCGAGACCTTTCTCGACACCCTCGATGCGTCCGACAAGGGCGGAGATGGCATCCTTGTTGGCCTGGATGGCGTCGGCGTTCGAGCCGATCTTGTCGTTGAGGATCTTTACCTGCGCGGCAATTTCAGCCAGAGCCTCAGCCTTGGCATTGGCTGCTGCTTCCTCAGCGGCTTTGGCCATGGCCATGGCTTTCTGGGCGTCGGCTTCAGCCTGATCGCCTTTTGCCTCTGCATCTTTTGCCGCCTGCATGGCAGCCTCAGCTGCATCATGAGCGGCTTTGGCAGACTCTTTGTTGGCCTCGATCGCAGCCTGAAGAGCTGCTATCTGGGAACTCAACTCACCTGTGGTTCCGTTGATTTCTTTGATGTCGTCATCATAGTCCTTGCACGAAGTCATTGCAACGGGCATCAATGAGAGCATCATTGAGAGCAGCGAAACCTTAACTAGGGATACTCAGCTAATTGCCAACTAATTGTTTGCCAAAGTCGTAGATATTTTGTAACTTTACAATGAACCCCCGATGGACCCATCACGGGCTTA
>VSPN01000050.1 GCA_009775355.1 Muribaculaceae bacterium | reverse complement strand
ATCGGGGGTTCATTGTAAAGTTACAAAATATCTACGACTTTGGCAAACAATTAGTTGGCGATTAGCTGAGTATCCCTCTATACATTCCAGGCTTGTACTCCGGCAAGAATACTTCACATAAAGCGCGAGGATTTCGACAGACTTCTGACTGCTTCTCACGACTTCGCCATGTGGAATCTCAGGCTGTGCCAGACACAGCAGTATTATTTTGAATTAAAGCAGAAACATAATACCGGCGAGGCAATTGACAAATACAAGTCGCTTGTAAGGGAACTTCCCAACATAATGCAGGAGGTGCCGCTCCAGACTGTAGCCTCATATCTCGGCATCACTCCGCAGTATCTGAGCAAACTCCGCAAGCAGATGATCAGAAGATAAAGCGAAATCGGCGAACAGACGGTATTTTCTGAAACAACATTAAGTTATTTTTCAACTCCACAGTCTATCTTTGCGAATAGATATTTAACAATACTCCGACATTTATCCTTATAGACACAAAAGAAGATATACAAAACGACATATGCAAAATATCTTCAGGAAAGAGTTCCTCACTCACGGATCGTCGGAATCAAAACAACACTATTCGCTTATGAAAAAATCGCTAACACTAATCACGTCGGCCGCCATCGCGCTTACAGCCTCGGTCATAACGGCAAACGCGGCTTTCCCGGATCTGACCCGACAGGAGACGACTCAACACCAGACCGGTTTCGGACGCATCATCTCCGCCAGCGAAACCGCGCCATCATCAGCATTCAGCATAAGGAAGGGACGCGGCCTGCGTCCGTTCGGGACAGTGCATCGCCATTCGCTCCCCCCTTCAGGCTCTGCGGCGGAAAGCACGCAGCATGCCATACAGGTTGTCGGATCACTTCTTGATCCGGACGCGCCCGGAGTGTATTCGTACACATTCGCCGACAACGCTTTCAGCGCCATCGCGCTGTCGGACGACCTGTTTGCCAACGGCAACGGCATTCTTGCCGATGACACATATATCAGTTTCTATATAGAGGATCTGGAATGGATGCAGTCCGTATATGTCTATAAATTCGACATCAACACATGGGAAAAGACCGGCACGGGATATGCGAGGATCGAGAATGTGCCGATCGACATGGCCCACGATCCCGCGACAGGCAGAATCTACGGATGCTTTCCAAAAGACGCCTCATATACCGGATTCATATGGGGACAATATAACCCCGACACCTACGTCAAAGCGGGTATAACAGAGATGCAGGAGCCGCTTCTGGCTGTGGCCGCCGACGCCTCCGGACAGTTCTTCGGCATAGACCGCCACGGCGACCTTTATAAGGTAGAAAAAGAGAGCGGAGCCAAGACTCTTGTCGGGTCGACAGGACTGGAACTCTCTTTCGCCCCACAGTCTGCCGCATTCGACCTGCGGCTCGGTCACATGTATCTGAGTGCCGAACTTGCAGACGGCACCACCGGTCTGTGGCGGGTGAACACCCTCACCGGAGCGACGGAACTTGTCAACATGTTTCCGGGCAATGAGTTTCTGATGGGCATATACGTTCCGGAACTCAAGGCCGATCTCGGCGCGCCCGACAAGGTGACAGACCTGACTGCCGATTTCAGCGGGGGCAGCCTCAAAGGAAACGTCAAGTTCACAATGCCATCAAGGTCATATGGAGGCGAAAGCCTCGACGGCATGCTCAACTACACTATCGAGGCCAACGGCGAAGAGATCAAAAGAGGATCGGCCATGGCCGCCGAACATGTCAGCGCGACTGTAGAATCTCCGGCCGGCAATGTCAGATTCACTGTCCGGACCTCTAACTCCGCAGGAAGCGGCCCGGCCGAACACACCGACGCATTCGTCGGATTCGACGCCCCTGAAGCCGTAGGAAACCTCAGTGCCGCAAAAGATGACAACGGACACATCACCATCACATGGACAGCTCCCGAAGCGACCCTCAACGGAGGCTATTTCAATCCGGACGATCTGACATATACTGTACGCCGCCTTCCCGACAACAGACTCATCGCCGTTACATCGGCCACGGTGTGCTCCGACATGATATCGGGAGACGAACTGACCACATGGTCTTATGAGGTCACGCCCAAGGCAGCCGACATCGAGGGGCCGTCGTGTCTTTCGAATGCTGTCGTGACCGGATCTTACTGCACCGTGCCGTGGAGCGATGATTTCTCGTCGTCCGCGACATTCCCTCTCTACACTGTGGTCAACGTGGCAGACGACAGATACACGTGGGTATATTCCGACTCATACGGCTGCGCGATGTGCGACTACGACTTCACTAATCCGAAAGATGACTGGCTCTTCTCGCCGGCCCTTATGCTGGATTCCGACAAGACATATCGCGTCAGGATCACGACCAGGTCAAAACGCGCTCTTCCGGAGACTCTCGAAGTCATGTTCGGCAATGCTCCGGCAGTGGAGGCCATGTCTACTCAACTCATAGAGCCTACGGTGATAACCTCTGACGATTACAGCAGCCCAGACGTGGAGCGCACTTTCGAGACTTACGTGTCGCCGGCCGACGACGGTCTCTGGCATGTAGGCATACACGCTATGAGCGACCCGCAGATGAACCGGCTCGAACTCCACTATATCGAGGTGACGGAGGCCGGACAGGCTCTCGCTCCTGAAGCACCTTCTGATCTGACGGTCACAGCCGGTGAAAACGGAAGTCTCACTGCTACCGTCGCATTCACCACACCCACCAAAGCTATAAACGGAGAACCTCTGGAATCACTCGACAAAGCGGAGATTTATGTAAACGGTCAGAAGGAAGCGACCGTCGACAACCCGGCGCCTGCTCCCGGATCATCCGTTACGGTCACCGTGCCGACTCTGCAGGGTGACAACGAGATACGCGTAAAGACATTCAATCATGCCGGACAGGGACTGGAAGCCGTCGCATCGGTCTACACAGGCGTGACCGTGCCCGGAACCGTCACGGATCTTACCGCAACATACAGCGGAGGCAGGATCACACTGACGTGGAACGCTCCCCAGCAAGGAGAGGATGGCGGTTATGTCGATCCCGACGCGATGACCTACATGATCATGAGATCGGACAAGACCCTTCTGGCATATGACACGACCGGAACGACCATTACCGACGATCTCGCATCATTCAGCATCAACGGCCAGGGCATAGTAAGTTACGTCGTGTATCCGCGTAACGCCGCAGGAACAGGCTACGGCACTTATTCCAACGGTATCGTTCTGGGAGACGGTTTCTTCACGCTTCCATTCAAGGAGTCGTTCCCCAACGGTACGGCATCGAACACTCCGTGGGGAATCAGCTCAACTACGGAGACTGGATGGTATATGACCACACGTTCGATCAATTTCGCCAACTATGACGACGACAACGGAATGGCGGTGTTCTCGCCGCATGGACCCGGCGAGTCAAGCCTGATCTATACCGGACGTTTCAGACTTGCCGGGACTGTCAACCCCGTGATGTCGTTCATGTTCTACAACGACATGCAGCAGGAGAATGTGATCGAGGTTCTTGCCACCTCCGATTACGCCAACTGGACTCCGATCGGGACAGCAGACCTTTCCGACGCCTCACTGCCCGAGGGCTGGTGCGAGCTGAAGGTATCGCTTGAGTCTCTCATCGGTGCAGAACCATTCGTGGCATTCGGACTCAGAGGCGTATCGCCGCAGTCTGACAACTGGAGGCACAATCTGTATATAGACTGTCTTCGGATATATGACGAACTTGAGCACAATCTCGAGCTGATCGAATTTGACACGCCCGGAAGCATTCCGTTCGGACAGTCGGCGGCGTTCGGCGGCGTGGTAGTGAACCGGGGTTCAAAACCGGCCTCCGGATATACGATCGACATCGTGGCGGGAGGAAACGTCGTGGCGTCGGCCGAAGGAGTTTCATTGCAGCCTGACGCGCAGGCAGCCTTCGAGCTGACTGTCACCCCGACATTCGAGGATGCTCCGGCCGCCGTCTACCAGGCCGTGATCAACTACGACGCCGACCAGAATCCGGCCAACAACGTATCGGAGGAACGCAATGTTCTTATTGTCACCAACGACTATCCTGTCGTGACCGATCTCGCGGGTACGAATGAAGACAGCGGCATAACCTTGTGCTGGTCTGCTCCCGAGGAGGGGCTCGCGCCTGAACTTACAGTCGAGAGTTTCGAGGAATACACATCGTTTATCATCGACAATATCGGCGGCTGGACTCTCCGCGACATCGACGGAGAAGGTGGCACATTCGGAATAACATTCGGAGGCACACCGATCGAGTTTATGAACGCCACCTATCCGCACGCATATCAGGTCTTCAATCCTGAAAAATGCGGAGTGGGATCGCAGACCGGACTTGACGCGCTGCTTCCGCACACCGGCGAGCAGTATCTCGTCTCCTTCCAGGATACAGACGGCGAAAACGACGACTGGCTGATATCACCGGAGCTGTCGGGCGACGCACAGGTCATATCGTTCTTCGCCAAAACGCCTATCCCCAATTACGGATTCGAGACATTCGAGGTGTATTATTCGACCACCGACATGTCGGCGGAATCATTCATAAGAGTCGAGGGAATCAAGGAAGAGGCGTTCATGCGTTGGGAACAGGTGGCATTCATGGTGCCTGAGGGCACAAGGCATTTCGCCATACGCCATACGTCGCGCGACAAGTTTCTGCTTGCCATAGACGACATCTCTTTTGTAAGAGCCGACGCCCCTGTCAAACCTCTGTCTGTGACAGGATACAACGTATACCGCGACAACATCAAGATAGGGTCTGTCGATGCCGGCACATTCACTTTCACCGACAGAACCCCTGAAAACAGGGTTAACACCTATGCCGTCACTGCCGTCTATACTCACGGAGAGTCAGGTTACTCCAACATCGTGGAATTGTCGCCCTCGTCGGTGGCAGAAATCGAATCCGGTGCAATCAGGGCATTCGCCATAAAGAGTGGAATCACAGTTACCGGAGCAGCGGGTAAAGAAATAAGGCTCATCGGATCCGACGGATGTGTCATATTAGCCGACACCGCAGATTCAGACCGCAAGGCGTATGACGTGTCAGCGGGAGTGTATATCGTCAAGGCAGGAAGCCGAACATTCAAGGTCATCGTCAGATGAGTCATCGTTTTGCAGAAGAGGTCTGAGTCAGACCTCTTCTGTCGCTTTAGACCCGATCCTGTAAAAATATGACGCGGAGGCATCCATTCTACAAGACCGGGTCTTAAAATTCTTATGGGAATGGACGCATAGAACGGGGATAAGAGCCATAATGTTGAACGGGCCGGATGCTTGAGCATCCGGCCCGTTTAGAAGATTGTCGACTTCCCGTCGGAATCTGTCTGGTTTCGATTAAGGTCAATAATAATAATCAATTACCCTGTTGTTTGCATTTCTTCGTTCTTCCGTTTTTCCGGTATTAGACTTAAAGCTTTCGGTATTAAGGTTTGCTGATTTTTAACTTTAACTAAATTCTACCAAGGTCAGTATGACTGCTATTTGGTATTGCAAAATTACAACACAGCTGACGCATTTCAAAATTTATCCGGATGTTATAAAACATGTTTTGATATTATCTATCCGAATATAGCTTTTCATAATTACATCCTGCCAATAATATACCTTCATAAACTCAATCCACCGGGAGATAAATGAATAATACGGACCTGTCAAACTGTTAAATATTTTCACAATTCAGCGTCTTGTTTTTGGGGTTAGATTTAATATAAAATACTTTTATTCAGTTTATTATATAAACTATTTTTTTGTGATTTTGTAGTGTAAGAGATGACCACACGGAACGCCTTACAAGAGTACATTTGCAAGACTTTCTAAAAAAACACCTTCGCAATGTTAGCAAGGGGCGGAAAAACGGTCCAAGCCGAAATTACCCAATAGTTTATCTTAAAATAGGTTTACGAATATAAAATGACTCAGAATGAAACATTACAACATTTTCATTCTGAGTCATTTACTATTTGAGCGATAGGCGGGGCTCGAACCCGTGACCCTCAGCTTGGGAAGCTGATGCTCTACCAACTGAGCTACTATCGCGATTGGTTTCGCAAAGTTAATTATTTTATTTCAAGTTGCAAAGAATTTTGCCTATGAAGTTGGTTTCTTTACTGCGGCATTACTTTTTTTTCTTCCGTATGTGCCTGATTGATTATTTCTGACGTTATATATAAGAAGTGGTATGCGTATGCGCATGCGTGTGTTTCAGCTACATCGGGAACGCATGTGTGCATGTGATGTATGAAAGACACATTAACAATCATTTTATTCAGACAGCCGCCACGCGGTCGCGTCAGAACCACTTCGGAATTAACGATAGAAATTATGGACAAAAAAAATCAAGAGACAGACAACGTAGTTGACAACAATATAATACCGGCTGACCCGGGCGCGGTTTTCGAGGCACGTGTCGCGATGACACCAGCGTCTGACCCGTCGGACGAATCGGACGAGTCGAAGTTAAAGGAAAATTCCGGAAGCTCCGATATCACGAAACTCTCTGACACCGCCGACAGCCGCACATTCGCCCACCTCGGTGTCGAGCCTCGCCTTCTGAAAGCTATCGGCGAGATGGGATTCGAGCACCCCATGCCGATTCAGGAGATGGTGATACCGCACCTTCTCTCGCGACAGGGCGACGTGGTCGGTCTGGCCCAGACCGGCACAGGCAAGACCGCAGCGTTCGGCCTCCCTCTGCTGCAGCGCATCGATGTGTCGGAGACACAGCCCCAGGCTCTGATCATCGCGCCGACCCGAGAACTCTGCCTCCAGATCGCCGGCGATCTGGCAGACTTCTCGAAATATATCGACGGTCTGCGCGTGCTCCCCGTCTACGGCGGGTCGAGCATCGAGAGCCAGATCCGCACACTCCGCAAAGGGGTGCAGGTGGTGGTGGCCACTCCGGGCCGGCTTCTTGACCTGATCAAGCGCGGCGAGGTGCGCCTCGGCCATGTGCACACAGTGGTGCTCGACGAGGCAGACGAGATGCTCAACATGGGCTTCCTCGACGACATCAACGAGATTCTGACCCATGTGCCCGACGACCGCAAGATGCTGATGTTCTCGGCCACGATGCCGAAAGAGATTGCAGGCATCGCCCGCCGCTTCATGAAAGATCCGGTGGAATTCGTGGCCGGCAACCGCAACGAGGGAACGAAAAACGTGCGACACATATACTATATGGTCAAGGCTCACGACAAGTATCTCGCACTGAAGCGTGTGGTCGACAACAGCCCCAGCATATACGGCATTGTCTTCTGCCGCACAAAAAAGGAGACGCAGGAAGTGGCCGACAAGCTGATCGCCGACGGCTACAACGCCGACTGTCTGCACGGTGACCTGTCGCAGGCGCAGAGAGACCTGGCGATGAAGAAATTTCGCGACCATGTCACCCAGATACTTGTGGCCACCGACGTGGCCGCACGCGGACTTGACGTGGACGACCTCACACACGTCATCAACTTCGGCCTGCCCGACGACGTGGCCGTCTACACCCACCGCAGCGGCCGCACAGGGCGCGCCAACAAGACCGGAGTCTCGGTGGCCATCATACACAGCCGCGAGAAGAGCAAGATCCGCCAGATCGAGAAGATAATCGGTCGCGAATTCGAATACCGCAAGGTGCCAACTCCCGAGCATATCATCGAGAAGCAGCTCTACAACCTTGCCGACAGGCTTGAGCGCGTGCAGGTGAACGAAGATGAGATCGGCAAGTACATAACAGGCGTCAGAAAGAAACTCGAGTGGCTCACCGAAGAGGACCTGCTCAAGCGGGTGCTCTCGCTTGAATTCAACCGTCTGCTGGCCTACTACCGCGACATGCCCGACATCGACCTCAACGAGAAGGACCGCAAGGAGAAGAAAGAGAAGCGTGAGAAAGAGCCCCGCCCCACGCGCAAGGAGAAAGACCGCCGCGATGCAGAGGAGGGATATGAACGCCTCATGGTCAATATCGGCAAGAGCGCGGGCTTCTTCCCGGGCAACCTCATGGAACTTGTGAACCGTAATGTCAACGGACCGAAGCCTGAGATCGGGCGCATCGACCTGCTGCCGGGCTACACTCTTTTCGACGTGCGCAAGGAAGACGCTCCCCGCGTGCTCGCCGCTCTGCGCCATGCCGACTTCTTCGGCGACAAGATACACGCCGAAATCGCCGAGGCCGGTCGCGACTACGCCGGCGAGACCGCCGGAAAACGCCAGGGCTACCGGAAAGGTGGAAAACAGAAGGAGAAATCGAAAGAGAAATCGAAAGGGAAGTCCGCCCGCGATTTCCGCGACGGCTCCAAACCGAAGAAAAGCGGCAAGGATGGCAAAGGGAAAGAGAAGAAGAAAAGCAAGCCGAAGTATAACGGCAGCTACGACATATTCTACAAATAGCCTATGAAAAGTATCATGACTGCGGCCGTCATGTTGGCGGCCGCCGCACTCGTGGCGGCGGGAGAGACCCCGGCCACAACCGGTGCGGCTCCAGACCGGATTACGGCTTCCGACGCGCTGGTGAGAATGCCGGCACAGACACTCGACATACTGTCGACGTCGATGCGGCTCGACCTGCTCGACTACTACAGGGCAGACAGCATATACCGCGTGCCGAACGTGATGGAGGGGTTCTCATGGCTGCACCGTCCGCTCACCGACGACTATGCCAAGGTGCAGGTGACTCCGGTCACGACGCTGACCCTCAGGGTGCTTCCATGGAAGAAGAAGCAGATAGTGGTGTCGGTCTACACCATCGGCGACTCCCTACAGGCTGCCGACAGCGACATCCGCTTCTATGACTCATCGATGCGCGAGCTTGACGCCGCCAGATTCATACGCCTTGTCACGACCGAAGACTTCATAGAGAGCGAGGGGACCGACCGCCGGACAAGAAAGGAGCTCGCCGAAATGATACCCTTCCCGACGGTGGAATACACCATCGGGCCGGACTCCGGCGAACTCCGCGCCACACTCACGAGCGGTACATATCTGGGCAAGGAGGAGGCCGAAAAGCTGACGCCTCACCTGAGAAAAGAGCGTACATACAGATGGACCGGCACCCGCTTCGAACTCCAGTAATTCATGATTCATAGATCATAAATCATAAATAATTTGCCGTTTAGTAGGAATTTTTTGCTAACTTTGTAATTATTTACAATCGCACCTATGGATAACAAAGTTACTGTTGACGGCCTGACGTTCGTGCCGTACCTGACCCGCGACGAGATAGCCACACAGGTAAAACGTGTGGCCGGCGAGATCCGTGAAGACCTGGAGGGGAAAAGCCCCCTGTTTCTCTGCGTCCTCAACGGCGCGTTCATGTTTGCCGCCGACCTGATCAGAGAGATCGGCATCAACGACTCGCGCATCAACTTCGTGAGATACGCGAGCTATGAGGGAACCTCGTCTACGGGCAAGATCAAGGAGATAATGGGGCTTACCGAAGACATCGAGGGTCTTGACGTGGTGATCGTGGAGGACATAGTAGACACCGGCCTCACCGCATCGATGATGGTGGCAGACCTGAAGAAGAGAAACCCGCGTTCGATCATGTTCGCGACCCTGCTCCACAAGCCTGAAAGCTCGAAGACAGGATTCAAGCCCGACTATGTGGCGTTCTCGATTCCCCCGAAATTCATCATTGGCTACGGACTCGACCTCGACGGCAAGGTGCGCAACCTCAAGGACATATACGTCATAAAAGAGGATTAGCAGGATCTCCGCCCGCAATCGTGACGATCAAGGGCTCTGTCCGCTAAAAAACATATATATCTATTATGCTGAACATAGTATTATTCGGTGCTCCGGGCAGCGGAAAAGGAACCCAGAGCGCGAAACTCATAGACGAATACGGTCTATACCACATTTCTACAGGTGAACTTCTGCGCGACCACATAAAACGCGGCACACCGCTTGGCAAGACAGCCGACGAATACATATCGCAAGGTCAGCTGATCCCCGACCAGCTGATGATCGACATTCTCGACGACGTTCTCGACAAGGAGGCATCGGGGAAAAGCGGTGTTGTATTCGACGGTTTTCCCCGCACCATACCGCAGGCAGAGGCTCTCAAAGGGCTGCTGCGCAAGCGCGGCACTGACCTGCATGCAGTGATCGGACTCGAGGTGCCCGAGGAGGAACTCGTGAACCGCATGCTCGCCCGCGGCAAGGAGACAGGCCGCGCCGACGACAACATCGAGACCATCAAGAACCGTCTTGATGTGTACCACAAGCAGACCCTCCCGCTGCGCGACTACTACACCGGCGAGGGGAAATATCTCGGCATCAACGGTCTTGGCATAGTCGACGAGATATTCCACAACATAGCCACACGCCTCGAACGCCAGACCGGCGTCCGCTTGAAAAAGACAAGACGGTAGACCTGCAATCAGAGGCCGGTGTGCAACCATGTACTAAAACCACATTTGAGAGCGTTTAATTTCCATGAACTTTAGGAAATCAGACGCTCTCTTTCTTATTGCCGTCATTCTGATGACGGCACTCTGCTCATGCAAGACTCCGAAGCTCTCGGAAGCAAACGAGCAGTTCGGCAGAGGGGAGTATTTCAACGCCTCGAAGACATATCGCGCCGTATACAACAAACTCAATCCCCGCGAGGACCGCGAACTGAGGGGAGAGGTGGCCTATCAACTCGCCACCTGCTACCGCAAGCTCAACATGGCCGCCCGAGCCTCGGCCGCCTATCAGAATGCGATACGCTACGAGTATCCTGACTCAATGGCTTTTTTCTATCTTGGTCGCTCGCTCCAGATGGAGGGGAAATACCAGCCGGCAATCGATGCCTACACGGAGTTTCTCGACCGCTGCCCGGGCGACGCCCTCGCACGCGAGGGGATACGCGGCTGCCAGATGGCGATCCGCGCCAAAGCGAACCCGAAGAGCAGATACAAGATCTCGAACGCCAAGATATTCAACTCCCGGCGTGCAGACTTCGCCCCGATGTATCTCGACAAGACATTCAACATCCTATATTTCACATCGAGCAACGAGAAGGCCACAGGCACTGACAAGTCGGAGATAACCGGCATGAAGCGCTCCGACATATACTTCTCGACAAAAGACGAGAAAGGAAACTGGCAACGCCCCGAACCGGCGGAAGGAGAACTCAACAGCGCATTCGACGAGGGTGCGGTAAGCTTCTCGCCCGACGGCCAGACCATGTATCTTACCATGGCCCGACGTGCCGCCGACGCCAACACGTCGGTCGAGATCTACACCTCCCGACGCAGCGATGCCACATGGAGCGCACCTCAGAAATTCGAGATCACGGCCGACACCATATCGGCTGTAGGTCATCCCGCTGTATCGCCCGACGGAACATACCTCTACTTCGCTTCCGACATGCCGGGAGGCTACGGCGGCAAAGACATATGGCGCATAAACCTCAAGGACCGCGTAGGCTCTCTCGAGAATCTCGGCGACCAGATCAACACGTCGGGCGACGAAATGTTTCCCTATGTGCGCACAGACTCGCTGCTATATTTCTCAAGCGACGGACATCCAGGATTCGGCGGTCTCGACATGTTCATGGCGCGTCTCAACTCCACCGGCGACAGATGGAGCGTCGAAAACCTCGGACTACCGCTCAACAGCCCTGGCGACGACTTCGGCATAACGTTCGGCGAGAGTGAATCAGGATTCTTCAGCTCGAACCGGGGCGACGCGCGCGGATACGACCACATTTTCAGTTTCGTAAAGCCCGACATAAAGGTGACGATCTCAGGGATGGTGCTCGACAAGGATGAAGAGCCGGTGCCCAACGCCGTGATACGCATCGTCGGCGACGACGGATCGAACCAGAAGGAGGTGGCGCGCGACGACGGATCCTTCCGCTTCAACCTGCAGCGCGGCGTAAGATACGTGATGCTCGCCGGAGCGAAAGGCTATCTCAACGTCAAGCAGGAATTCGAGTCAGACGCCGAGGAGGAAGACGCCGACTACGGCATAGACTTCATACTGGCCGCGATCAACAAGCCGCAGGTGGTGGAAAACATATTCTACGACTTCGACCGCGCCACGCTGCGCCCCGAATCGAAAGAGGCACTCGACGAGATGGCGCAGATGCTTCGCGACAATCCCAACGTGACGATCGAGATGGGCTCGCACACCGACCGCGTCGGGACCGAGGCGTACAACGAAGGGCTGTCGGAACGCCGCGCCAAGAGCGTGGTCGACTACCTCGTAGGCGCGGGAATTGCCGCCGACCGGCTGACATGGAAGGGCTACGGCAAATCAGTGCCCAAGACCGTGACTACGCGCATCAACCGCGAATATCCGCAGTTCGAGACCGGCACCGTGCTCACTCCGGAGTTTATCGACACTCTCGGAGAGGAAGACCGCGAGGCCGCCGACCAGATCAACCGGCGAACCGAATTTCAGGTGACATCGATAGAATACGACATGTTCTGATCCGCCCGGCAGTCTGAACAGACATTACACAAAAGCAATCAGGGAAATGCACGACATAAAGACGATCCTGTCGTTTCTGCGTTCGCTTCGGCGACACAACGACCGCGTATGGTTCAACGACAACAAAGACCGCTATCTGACAGTAAAAGAGGAGACCGAGGCTCTGGCCGCGCGGCTGATAGCCGGCGTGGCCCGGTTTGACCCGGAAGCCTCGATGCTGAGTCCGCGCGACTGCCTGTACAGGATATACCGCGACACGCGCTTCTCGGCCGACAAGACTCCATACAAGACGCATATCGGAATATACATAAATCCGCCGGGCGGAAAGAAAAGTCCCACATGCGGCTACTATCTGCACCTCGAACCCGACAACTGCCTCGTGGCGGGAGGATGCTGGTGCCCGGGTCCGCAGCTCGTCAAGGCCATACGTCAGGACATCTTCGACAATGTGGAGGAGTATCTTGAGATAATGGCTTCGGAGCCTTTTTCCTCATATTACAGGAGTGTGGGCGAGAATCTTCTGAAGACCGCGCCCAAGGGTTTTCCGAAAGACTGGGAACACATCGACCTACTGAAACCGCGCGACTTCACCGCCTGTACACCTCTGGACGAGGATGATCTCGGAGCTGCCGACTTCGAAGAGAGGGTGCTTGCCCGCATGGAGGCGGTCAAGCCGCTCAACGACTTCTTCAACTTCACGATCACCGAATCGGGAGCCGCCGAGAAATGACAGTCCGAACCTCCGGAGCGAACCGGGGGTTATACAACTGACATTGTTAATCATTTGAAAGAAAACAGAGATGAAACGCGCTCTGCTGGTCATAAATCCGATCTCGGGCACTCTCCCCAAGGAGGGGCTGGCCGACCGGGTACGCGAGCGTCTGGCTCCAGCCGGCTTCGAGACCGATGCCGTTACGGCCGAACGCGCCGGGCATGCGGCCCGGCTTGCGGCGGCAGCCATGGCTGAAGGATACCACGCCGTGATCGCCGCCGGAGGCGACGGAACGGTCAACGAGATCGCCGGCGCGCTACGTTCCGGGCCGACCGCGCTCGGAATACTCCCCTATGGCTCGGGCAACGGCCTTGCCCGCCATCTTTACGGATCGATCGACACCGACAGGGCACTCGACATAATAGCCCGCGACAATGTGGAGCCGTGTGACTACGGCACGGTGAACGGACGGCCGTTCTTCTGCACGTTCGGACTCGGGTTCGACGCCAAGGTCAGCAGGGAATTCGCCGAGATGCACTCGCGCGGACTCGCATCGTACATCAGGAGCGCAGTGCAGGAATATCTGTCGTACTCCCCTACCGTCTACGAGATCCGCACCGGCGAGCACGCAATGAGGATAAAGGCGTTTATAGTGGCAGTATGCAACGCCTCGCAATACGGCAACAACGCATTCATCGCACCAGGGGCCTCGATACGCGACGGACTGCTCGACATAACCGTCATACACGTCGGCAATCCGCTGACCCGCGCTCTGGCCGGCGTCGAGCTTTTCACCGGACGCCTCGACCGCAACGTGCTCATACAGACCATGCGCGTGAGAAGCGCGCTGATCCGCCACCTGCCCGGACCGGGCCACATAGACGGCGAACCCGTCATGATGCCGCAGACCATGGAGGTGATGTGCCATCCGGGCGACCTGAAGATCCTGACCGACCCCGACAAGCCGCCGTTCCGCCCATTCATAACCCCGATCGAATCGATACGCGACGACTCGACGTTTCTCATGCGCGAGAATACCCGCATGGCAATCAGAAACATCCGCGAGAAACTCGGCAAGATATTCACGTTCTGATTTTTTTTGTCAGTTTGATTGAATTATCAATTTATTTTATTAATTTTGCATCTTGTAAAACAGTATATCAAAACCCGCCCGTGACAGGAGCCGCGCCGCGACCGGACAGCCTCCGCACAGGGCAGAACAGACAGAATATGGCTAACAGAAACGAAGTCGAAGAGCAGAACGCGATTGACAAGCTCAACACCAACCTCAGCGAGGCAAGCGAGAAGATCGCGCAGAACAAAAAGGTGATCTTCTGGACAGTAGGAGGTCTCGCGGTCGTGGCCGCTTTCGTGCTCAGCTATTTTTTCATCTACCGCAATCCGCGCCTCAACAAGGCGTACGAGGCATATAATCAGGTCGAGATCCAAGCCATGGGCAACGACTCCATAGCAGCTGAGGGCTACAAGAAGGTGGCAGACCAGTATGGCAGCTCTTCGGCCGGCAATCTCGCCGCCCTCAGCGCGGCTGAGGCTTACTATGGCCAGGGCAAATACAAGGAGGCGGTGAAATATCTCGAGAATTTCTCGACATCGGAGCCTGTGCTCGCGGCCAACGCCCTCGCACTCACAGGCGACTGCTATGTCAACCTCAAGCAGTATGACAAGGCTCTTGATTATTTCAACAAGGCCATCAAGAAAGCCGACAAGAACCCCCAGATCACTCCCCGCGTGCTTCTGAAAGAGGCAAACGTATATGACGAGCAGAAGAAATATGACAAGGCTCTCGAATGCTACATGCAGATCAAGAACCAGTATCCTTCTTTCCAGACGGGCAACGGCATCGATATCGACGCCTACATCGCCCGCGAGAACGCGCGTCTCGGCAAGTGACCGGATAGTGCGGATGCCGCAGTCTGTGTGACTCAGGCAGTACGCATCGGCATATCAGCAAACATTTCCATAAAATAATAAAACATTTGCTTATTTTATGAAAAGGGGTCTTGACTTTCGAGTCACGGCCCTTTTCTTCTAAGCGGAGGCGGCTTCCGCCGGCACCGGAACATGCACCTGCGGAAGCTCTGCCAACATATTTCAGCAGTTCATCATGACAGACCTGATTGTTCATACATGCCCTAACGGCCTGCGCATCGCGACAGCAAGATCCGACGGCAACGTAGTCTATTCCGGCGTGCTCGTCAATGCCGGAAGCCGAGAAGACGGCGAGGGACGCGACGGTCTCGCGCATTTCGTGGAACACACCATCTTCAAAGGAACATCGCGCAGGCGGGGATGGCAGGTGTCGAACAGGATGGAACTTGTGG
The DNA here is from genome assembly GCA_009775355.1 of Muribaculaceae bacterium. Classification (GTDB taxonomy): domain Bacteria; phylum Bacteroidota; class Bacteroidia; order Bacteroidales; family Muribaculaceae; genus Lepagella. The sequence continues at coordinate 4,993 of VSPN01000050.1, read as the reverse complement.
GCGGCGAACTCAACGCCTACACCACGAAAGAGAACATAATGGTCTATACGAACGCGCCGTCGGGCCATGAGGAGCGCGCGCTCGAACTTCTGGCCGACTTGATGGCCAACGCCTCTTTTCCCGAGGCTGAGACCGAACGTGAGCGCGGTGTTATCACAGAAGAGATCCAGAGTTACCGCGATAATGCGTCGTATGCCGTTTTCGATGAGTTCGACGAACTGTTCTATGCAGGCAGCTCTCTGGCCCACAACATACTCGGATATACGGATTCCGTCAACCGGCTGACCGGCGAAGACGCCTCTCGGTTTCTGCGCAGCCGGTTCACGCCTGCCGACATGACGGTCTACTGCGTGTCGCCCTGCGATCCTGCCCGCAGCCTGCGCATCGCCGAAAAACATTTCGGCAGACTCGACCGCCACTCCACTCCTCTCGCCCGGACAACACCGACACCCGGCGAGGCATTTGACGAGACACGCCACCGCGACAACCATCAGGCCAACACGTTGCTCGGCGTGCCGGCTTTCGCCGCCTGCGACCCGAGACGCTACGCGCTGTTTCTCTATTCAGCGATTCTCGGAGGCCCGTCGATGAATTCACGTCTTAACCGCGAGATGCGCGAGCGCAGCGGCCTTGTCTATACGGTAGAAAGCAATGTTTCGCTCTATTCCGACACGGGCGCGCTGCAGATATATTTCGGCACCGATCCGGGCAAAGTGGAGAGATGCACCCGCATCGTGCGGCGCGAGATCGACCGTCTGGCCCAGACCACCATGACGGAGCGGATGTTCGCGCAGGCCAGGCAGCAACTATGCGGGCAGCTGCTCGTGAGCGGCGACAACCGCGAGTCGTGCGCCATGTCGCTCGCCAAGTCGCTGATGCGCCACGGCAGGATTCTCGACAACCGCCACACCGCCGACATGATCATGGCATTATCTGCCACCGACCTGCGCGACATGGCGGAAACGATAGCGGCACTGCCGATGTCGCGACTGACAATTATATAGACTTCACAAACCACTAAAAATGCGAATAGCCAATATCGACCTCGGGGAACGCCCCGTGATGCTTGCCCCGATGGAGGATGTGACCGACCTCTCATTCCGCATGATATGCCGCGAGATGGGAGCGGCAATGGTATACACCGAATTTGTGTCGGCAGAAGCTCTGGTGCGCGATATAAGCTCGACTGTACGCAAACTGACCATCGACGACCGCGAGCGTCCTGTGGCCATACAGATATATGGCCGCGAACCGGAGGCGATGGTCGAGGCCGCGAAGATTGTGGAGCGGGCGCAGCCTGATCTGATCGACCTTAATTTCGGTTGTCCCGTCAAGAAGGTGGCTTCGAAAGGAGCTGGTGCCGGAATGCTGCGCGACATACCGAAACTTCTTTCCATAACGCGTGCGGTCGCCGATGCCGTCAGTCTGCCGGTGACCGTAAAGACCCGCCTCGGCTGGGACTGCGAGAACAAGATAATAACCGACCTCGGACCCCGGCTTCAGGACTGCGGCATAAAGGCTCTGACCGTGCACGGGCGGACCAGGTCGCAGATGTACACTGGAAGCGCAGACTGGAGTCTCATAAAGGCTCTCAAGGATGACCCGCGGATGGAGATACCAGTGATCGGCAACGGCGACATAACTACGCCCGAGCAGGCCCGCGACGCGTTCGACAACTTCGGCGTGGACGGCGTGATGATGGGCAGGGCGTCGTTCGGTGCCCCGTGGATATTCCATGAGGTGAGGCAGATGCTCGACACCGGGTCGTACATTCCGCTCGGCATTGACGAGAAATTCGCCATTCTGCACCGTCAGATCCGCGAAAGCGTGGAGCGCATAGACGAATACAGGGGCATACTGCATATCCGCCGGCATCTGGCGTCATCTCCGCTGTTCAAGGGCATTCCCGACTTCAGGAGCACTCGCATACGCATGCTCAGGGCCGAGACCGTCGAAGAACTCCGGTCGATACTCGATGAGGCTCGCGTCAGGGTAAAGGAGAACTCTGCCGTGGAATCTCCGTAGAACGGCAACAGTCATACTCCCGACAAGATAACAGAACTGATTGATTTGAATAAGTAAGTGTTTATGATCATGAAAACAGGACTCCTTAAAGTTTTGCCGGCATTGGCTATGCTGGCCGCAGCCCAGATTCAGGCTCAGCAGACCGTATATGACGCCGGTCCGTTCGACAGACTCTCGCAGTCGGGCGACATCGACATTGTCTACAGATCAGTGCCCGACTCGACAGGAATGGTCGTATACGACTCAGACCGCGATTTCTCAGACGCGATCGAGATTACCAACAATGACGGTCGCCTGAGCATCCAAGAGGTAGCGGGACACGGTCTGGGGGAACTGCCGGTGCTTCGCGTCTACTCCGATTATCTTTCGGAGATAAAGAGCGAGGGTGACGCCACGATCGAGGCATTCATCACGGCCGCCACCCCGACGCTGTCTGTAAGGCTTGTCGGCAACGGCAGTATCATATGCGACGGTGTCAGGTCGCCTAAGACGAAGGCCGCCATAACCACAGGCAACGGCAGCATCGTCATGCGCGGCAAATGCAACGAAGCAAGATTCGAACTGACCGGAACCGGAGTGATCCAGGCCGACGAGCTTGAGGCCGAGTCGGTGAAATGTCTCGCGCTCGGCACAGGCTCGATCGGCTGTTGGCCGGAGCGGATGCTCGATGTCCGTGGCATCGGCACCACAAAGATATACTACCGCGGCGACCCGAGGATCAAGAAAGTGGGGGGGGCACGCCTGTGGCAGATAAAAGCCGCCGACATAACCGACATCGCAGTGCCCGACAGCGACGAGGCGGACAGCGACGAGGCGGACAGTGACGACGATGACGAGTATCAGGAAGACTGACACCTCCCCCGAGCCACCCTCGCTAAAGCTGCGGACTGCCAGGACACTGAAGTGGAACACGATCGACCGCGTGATGTCGCAGGTGATATACGCGGTGTCGGGCGTCGTGCTCGCCAATCTGCTGTCGAAAGAAGACTTCGGACTGGTGGGTGCGCTGCTTGTGTTCCAGGCGTTCGGCATACTGTTTGTCGACAGCGGATTCGGTTCGGCTCTACTCCAGAAGAAGACTCCGTCGCGAACGGACTATTCGACCGTATTCTGGTTCAACCTTGCGGTCAGCCTCGCCGTATACGCGGTTCTATTCTTCTGCGCCCCCCTGATCGCCGACATATTTCAGGGAGACCACCGACTGATACCGCTGTCGCGGGTGATGTTCCTCTCCTTCATTCTCAACGGGCTTGGGCTGGTGCAGACCACGCGCCTGATGAAGGACATGGATGTCAGGCAGATAGCCATAGCTAACACAGTGGGGCTCTGTGTATCTGGAGGCACCGGCATATGGCTTGCGCTTGAAGGCTACGGCGCGTGGGCACTTGTGTGGCAGACCGTTACGCTTGCCGGTGTCAAGACCGGATGGCTGTGGGCGACAGGGGGCTGGAAACCCGACGCCGTATTCAGTCGCGCGTCGCTCGGCGAGATATGGCGAGTCGGATTGAGTGTCTTCTCATCATCGGCACTGAACACGTTTTTCCTATACATATACTCGTTCGTGATAGGCGCGTTCTATAATCTCGCGTCACTCGGCGTCTACACGCAGGCCGACAAATGGAGCAAGATGGGAAGCGCCTCGATCTCGCAGGTGCTGACGGCATCGTTCGTGCCTTTGCTCTCACGGTTTCAGGATGACAGAGATAACTTCCGCCGCTACGTGTCGAAGATCAACAGGTTTACCGGGTTCATACTGTTTCCTGTTCTTACTGGGGCCGCACTTGCGGGTACGCCATTGTTTCATACGCTGTTCGGACATAAATGGGACGCGGCGATCCTGCTGTTCCAGATACTCTGCATACGCGGCATATTCATTGTGCTGATATCACTTTACACGAACTATCTTCTGTCGCTCGGACATGCGCGCCGCCTTATCATTGTCGAGATCGTGAAAGACGGGCTGATCTTCGCGGTGATAATGATGACGATATGGTTTCACAGTGTTCCGCTGCTGGTGTGGGGACAGCTTGGAGCCTCGCTGTTGACATATGCTATTGTGCTTGTCATGGCAAGCCGGGCCACCGGAGTGCCGACACGTCGCATGACAGGCGATCTGCTGCCATACGCGGTTATGACGCTGCTGATGGCGGGAGTCTGCCGTGTGATGCTGACGCTGACCGAGATCCCGCTGTTGCAGCTCTCGCTGACAGAGACACCTCTGCTACAGCTCGTGCTCACGGTCAGCGCAGGCGTGGTGACCTACCTTCTCCTCGCAAAACTGACCCGCAGCAAAGAACTGACCGAAGCCGCCGCCTACCTGTTCGGCCGCTTCCGCCGCAACCGATAGCCGCCGCAACCGATAGCCGCCGCCGCAACCGATAGCCGCCGCCGCAACCGATAGCTGTCGCCGCAACCGCTGTCACTTCTGTATACGCTATATGGTCTACATAAGCCGATTTGCCCGAGAATTACGATAAATTTGGCAGGAATAGCAAAAAACACAATTAAAAATTTGGCAGTTTCAAAAAAAAGTGTTAACTTTGCACTCGCAAAAGAGAAACAAAGAGTAGCAACTCACGAATCCCGATTCGCAACGGTGCCATAGCTCAGTTGGTAGAGCAAAGGACTGAAAATCCTTGTGTCCCCGGTTCGATTCCTGGTGGCACCACATTCAAAATCGCTAAGTGGTTAAATCTCAACTACTTAGCGATTTTTCTTTCACTCAATTTTTGCCGAGTTCCCTATAAAGTTACCTATGATACACCCGTTTGAACGGTGCTGAAACGTGGTTGACGCAACTGAATGAACGAAAAATAAATCTTTTCACATTTTTTAATAAAGTCGGGCACATGAGTAACTATTCAGCGAAAACAAAGGATGCGAAGATATAGGGGTCAAGCCGAAATGCCGGTGCATTTGTTAAAATTCGAGAGTTGGAACGTTAAAGCTCATGCATAGAGCTTGACGA
>VSPN01000005.1 GCA_009775355.1 Muribaculaceae bacterium | reverse complement strand
ACTCTTACCCTGCAACTACAAAAGCTAATGCTGACTTGTAAATCTATAATCAAGTCGGCTTTTTTCGGACGGATACTCTGAACCAGGCCGGGGTTGATTTGAGAAGAAAGCCGCGCCCTGACAGGGCGCGGCTTTCTTCTATCATGGAGTATGTCTGGCTTGTTGCAGTCAGCGGGGAGAGGAGACAAGGTTGAGAAATTCCATCCTCAGCGAGGCGTCTGTCTCGAAAAGACCGTTGTAGTCATAAGTGGTGGTGGCGGAGTCCTGTTTCTCCACTCCGCGCATCTTCATGCACAGATGCTCTGCCGTGCAGCTGACAATGACTCCTTTTGTAGGCATTGCCTCCGACAGCAAAGCACACACCTGTGCGGTGAGACGCTCCTGAACCTGCAGACGTCTTGCGAAATTATCGACAATACGGGCAAGTTTCGAGAGTCCGATCATTTTGCCGTCGGGTATGTAGCCCACCGACACCTTTCCGAAAAAGGGGAGTATGTGGTGTTCGCACATGCTGTAGAACTCTATGTCGCGGACGATGACCATCCGCGATCCAGCATGTTCGAAAACAGCCTGCCGCGCTATGGCGAGCGGGTCATGCCGATAACCCGACGTGATGTCGAGCAACGCCTTTGCCGCCCTGACCGGGGTCTTCAGGAGCCCCTCGCGCTGCGGGTCCTCGCCCACAAGACGCAATATCGCCTCATAATGAGAGGCTATTTCCCCGACAAGCCGGGGATCATGTCTGCTGACTTCTGCCATCACTTCATTTGATTACTACGATCTGACTTCTGACCACACGCATTTCTGCGGCAAACTGCGGAAACGCCCTCTTGAGTTCGGCCATTGCAGCCGAAGCCTCCTCGGATGTGCGGAAATTGCCGATACGGGTATACCAGTTGGGAGAACTTGAGAAGGAATAGACCTGCCCTCTGTATTTGGGAAATCTGGCCACTATCGCGCTGCCTCTGGCCTTTGCCCTCGACTCAAGCGAATGCTGGTTATGGCCGTCACTGAAAACCTGAACCCGGAATCCAGACATCTTGTTGATGCCGGGACGCAGTGCCGCGTTTCCGTTTCTCTGCGACTGCTGGTCCTCCTTGAGAATACGTTCGAGAATATCGGCAGGTATGTCGATCACCACATTGCCCTCCGACTCCTCCATTATGCGTTCCACCGGATTTGCAGCCCGGCCGGACTCCTTGTCTCCGGAAACAGACTGAGCCGAAGCCGGAGACAAGATGCCTCCGGCCGCAGCCAGTATAAATATCAGGTTTTTCAGATTCATCTTCACCGCCGATTAGTCAAACGCCTCGATAATGCCCATGAAGTCCTCAGCCTTCAGAGCCGCGCCGCCGATGAGACCTCCGTCAACATCGGGCTTTGCAAAGATTTCCTTTGCATTCGAGGGTTTGCAGCTGCCGCCGTAGAGGATCGAGGTGTTTTCAGCCACCTCTTTGCCATATTTGTCGGCGATGACGCCACGGATGTGGGCGTGCATTTCCTGAGCCTGCTCTGCGGTGGCAGTCTTGCCTGTGCCGATTGCCCAGACCGGCTCGTATGCGATCACGATCTTGCCGAAATCTTCTGCCGAAAGAGAGAAGAGAGCCTCGACCTGCGACTTCACAACCTCGTTGAACGAACCGTCCTCACGCTGCTCAAGCACCTCGCCCACACAGAAGATGGGAACCAGACCGTTCTCGAGAGCTATCTTAGTCTTGGCGAGAAGCTGCTCGTTGTTCTCACCGAAATACTGACGGCGCTCGCTGTGACCAAGAATTACGTATCCGGCACCTGTCGATTTAACCATCGACGCGCTTACCTCTCCGGTGTATGCGCCTTTGGCATGCTCTGAACAGTTCTCGGCGCCAAGACCGACGAGTTCAGGCTCCAGAACCGCATTGACAGATGTAAGATGGGTGAAGGGAACGCACACGATAACGTCGCAGTTCGCTTTCTTGCCCTTAAGAAGGGCGTTGACATTGTTGGCAAGTTCGACACCCTCCTCGAGAGTGGTGTTCATTTTCCAGTTGCCGGCTACAATATTCTTTCTCATTTTCTTAAAATTTTATATCTGTAACTTTCCCACAAAATTAGTCATAATTCTTGTGATAACAAAATGCAGACGTCTAAACTTCATTATCAACACCGGAACAGAGGCAAAAATCACCCTTCTACGGTGGCAAAATCAGACATTTCAACTTTTTTTAACACCGGGAATCACATTATTGAAGGCGTCGCGATTGCATTCTACCTGAAAATGCATTATTTTTGTAAGATGGATTTCAAGCTGACAAGTGAATACATGCCTACCGGCGACCAGCCGGAAGCCGTAGCCGAACTTGCCGAAGGCGTCCGCAGCGGTCAGAAACACCAGACACTGCTTGGCGTCACCGGCAGCGGCAAGACGTTTACGATGGCTAATGTCATCCAGCAGGTGCAGCGTCCCACACTCATACTCTCGCACAACAAGACCCTTGCCGCACAGCTCTATTCTGAGTTCAAGAATTTCTTTCCCGACAATTCGGTGCAGTACTTTGTGAGTTACTACGACTACTATCAGCCGGAGGCCTACATACCCGGATCGGACAAGTATATCGAAAAAGACCTCATGATCAACGACCAGATCGACAAGTTGCGTCTGTCGACCGCCGCCGCGCTCCTGTCGGGACGCCGCGACGTGATCGTTGTCTCGTCGGTGAGCTGCATCTACGGCATGGGCAATCCTGAAGACTTCGCACAGACCGTGGTGCGCATATCCGTGGGCGACCGCATATCGCGCAACGCGTTTCTGCGCAGGCTTGTCGACTCGCTATACAGCCGCACGGAAACAGAACTGATGCGCGGACAGTTCCGCGTCAAGGGAGATACGGTCGACATAATGCTGTCGTTCGAGGAGATACAGCTCCGGGTGATGTTCTGGGGAGACGAGATCGAGAAGATACAGACAGTTGATCCTGATTCCGGAACACCGCTGACGGATCTCGAAGGGTTCAATATCTATCCGGCCAACATATTTGTATCGTCGAAAGAGCGCACCGCACAAGCAGTGGACCGCATAGCACTCGACCTGGGAGCGCAATGCGATTTTTTCCGTCGTGAGGGTCGGATACTTGAAGCCGAGCGTCTGCGCGAGCGTGTCACCTACGACCTTGAGATGATCAAGGAGCTCGGACACTGCAGCGGCATAGAGAACTATTCACGATATTTCGACGGACGCGATCCGGGTATGAGGCCGTTCTGTCTGCTCGATTATTTTCCGAAAGACTTCCTCACCATAATAGATGAAAGTCATGTCACGCTTCCGCAGATAAGAGGCATGAACGGGGGAGACCTCTCCAGAAAGATGAACCTTGTGGAATATGGATTCAGGCTTCCCGCGGCTATAGATAACAGACCTCTCAAATTCGAGGAATTCGAGAATCTTACCCCTCAGGTGATATATGTAAGCGCCACACCCGGCGACTACGAGATGCTGCAGACCGAGGGAGTCTTCACCGAACAAGTGATACGCCCCACCGGACTTCTTGATCCGGAAATCGAGATCCGCCCCACCCTCAACCAGATCGACGACCTGATGGAGGAGATACGCCTGCGCATCGAGGCAGACGAACGCATACTTGTCACGACGCTGACAAAACGCATGGCCGAGGAACTGAACCGACACCTTATAAAATGGGGCATACGCTCGGCCTACATACACAGCGATGTCGACACACTCGAACGCATCCGCATTCTTGAGGATCTTCGTCAGGGCACATATGACGTACTGATCGGAGTCAACCTCCTCCGCGAGGGTCTCGACCTTCCGCAGGTGAGCCTTGTGGCGATACTCGATGCCGACAAAGAAGGTTTCCTGCGCAACCACCGCTCTCTGACCCAGACCGCAGGACGCGCGGCCCGCAACATTCACGGCAAAGTAATAATGTATGCCGACAAGATCACGGATTCGATGCAACGCACCATCGACGAGACAGAGCGCCGCCGCGCCAAGCAGATGGCATATAATATAGATCACGGCATCGTGCCGACGCCTATTGTAAAGAAAAGCGGCAACGACCTAATCGAGATCTACGAGGGAGGCAAGCCGGCCGAACGCAGGAACACCAGAGAAAAGCAGAGCGCGGCACGCCCCCAGGCTCCGTCGCATGCTCCGCGTCCTTATATAGAGGAAGAGCATGAGGCCGCATATGCCGCCGACCCGGTGATCGAATACATGAGTCTGCCTGAGATCGAGAGCCGCATCGAGCGCGTGCGACACGACATGATAGCGGCCGCACGCCGCACCGACTTCATCGAGGCGGCACAGTTGCGCGATGAACTTGTAAATCTGCAGGACCTGCAGGCATCACTTCAAAAAGAGAACAGCAATGCCGTCAAAGAGTGATTTTCTACCGACATCGCGCGAGGAGACTGAAGCCCTCGGCTGGGACAGACCGGACATAATCATATTCTCAGGCGACGCATATGTGGACCATCCGTCGTTTGGTGCGGCCGTGATCGGCAGGACACTCCAGAAAGCCGGCTACCGCGTGGCCATTGTCCCCCAGCCCAACTGGCGCGATGACCTGCGCGATTTCCGCAAACTCGGGAAGCCTCGCCTATTCTTCGGCGTGTCGGCCGGAGCGATGGATTCCATGGTGAACCATTACACCGCCAACCGACGCTTGCGTCACGATGACGCATACACCGCCGGAGGACGCCATGGAATGCGCCCCGACATGCCGACCATTGTCTACTCCAGGATACTGAAGGATCTATATCCGGACACCCCCGTAATAGCCGGCGGCATCGAGGCATCACTCCGGCGCGTGGCCCACTACGACTATTGGGAAGACCGACTGCGCCCTTCCATACTTATCGACGCACCGGCCGATATGATCTGCTATGGCATGGGGGAACGCACCATGCTTGAGATAGCCGCAAGACTTGACCGGGGAGAGGATATCAAAAAGATAACAGATGTGCAACAAACTGCCTTTATAACCGAAGGCCTACCTTCCGAAGGCGATATTGTGCTTCACAGTTACGAGGCATGTCTGAAAAACAAAAAGCTCCAGTCACTTAACTTCAGACACGTAGAAGAGGAATCGAACAAATATCACGGAGCCACGATATGGCAGGAGGCCAAAGGGAAGATGATACGCATCAACCCGATGCTTCCCCCCATGACAACAGGAGAGATTGACGCGTCGTTCGACCTGCCTTACACACGACTCCCCCATCCGAGATACAAAGGAAAGACCATTCCAGCCTATGAGATGATACGCCATTCCATCTGCATGCACCGCGGATGCTTTGGCGGATGCGCTTTCTGCACAATCTCCGCGCATCAGGGAAAATTCATCGCCTCACGGTCGAAAGAATCGATAGTCCGCGAAGCAAGACAGGTGAGCGCGATGGATGACTTCAAGGGATACATATCGGACCTCGGAGGCCCGTCGGCAAACATGTATGCCATGGGGGGACGCGACAAAGAGATCTGCCGTCGGTGCTCGCGCCCGTCATGCCTTCACCCCAGACCATGCCGCAACCTCGACAATGATCATTCGCGGCTTCTCGACGTCTACCGCGCGGTCAACGCACTGCCCGGCATCAAGAAATCTTTTATTGGCAGCGGCGTCCGCTATGACCTCGCCATGGCACCGTCGGGATCGCCCGACACCGACAAGACAAACCGGGACTATCTTAGAGAACTGATCACAAGCCACGTAAGCGGACGACTGAAAGTGGCACCCGAGCACACGTCAGACGAAGTGCTCATGTGCATGCGCAAGCCTGAATTCGAACAGTTCCGCAAATTCAAGCGCATCTTCGACAGGACAAACACCGAGGCCGGTCTGCGCCAGCAACTCATACCTTACTTCATATCGTCTCACCCCGGATGCCGGGAAGAGCACATGGCCGAACTCGCGGCCATAACCAAAGAGCTGAACTTCCAGCTCGAACAAGTGCAAGATTTTACCCCAACGCCAATGACCGTAGCCACAGAAATATACTACTCGGGCTATCATCCGTACACCGGCGAGAAGATGTATACTGCAAGGAACGAACGCGAGAAGCTGGCACAGCGTCAGTTCTTCTTCTGGTGGAAACCTGAAAGCAGAGCGTCGATCACGGCCGAACTGCGCAGGATGCACAGACCCGACCTGATCCAGGCTCTTTATCCGGGCAACCGTCACGACCAGGCCAGACGTGCGGGCGCACACGAACAGGGAAGAAAGACCGGGGGCCGCAAGACCGGAAACAGAAACACTAAAGAAAACAGCAATATGAACAACAAACACCGTAATACCAAAAAACACTGAACGTCATGGACAAAACAGGATTAAAAATGTGTGCAATGCTATTGCCCCTGGCTCTGACCGCATGCTCCGACAAAAGCGGCGGCGATGCCAAAGTGATTGAAAAGCCGGAAATCAAGATTGAGAACGGCATGCTTACCCCCGAGGTTCTCGAGGCCTTCGGGCGCATTTCGGAGGCGACACCATCGCCCGACGGGACCAAAATCATCTTCACCCTCACCTATGAGGATATTGAGGAGAACAAAGGCAACTCCGAGATATACATCATGGAGGCGGACGGCAAGGAGATGAAGAGACTCACCACTACCGCCGGATCGGAATCCAATCTCCAGTGGATCGAAGACGGAAAGAAGATCGCGTTTCTCCGCCACGACAAGGAGACAGACGCGGTGCAGATATTCAGCATGAACGCTGACGGATCGGGAGTGAAGCGTCTATCCGGAGAGAAAAACGGAATAGAATGCTTCAAGATCAGTCCCGACGGAAAACATGTAGTGTTCGCATCGGCGATCGATGACTACAACAAAAACGACGAGGAGCTTTTCAAAGGACTTCCCAAAACCACAGGCCGCGTCGTTGACGATCTCGGCTACAAGCACTGGGACGAATGGGTGAGCAAGATTCCACATCCCTTTGTGGCCGATCTCGACGGCGAAGTCAAGAACGCAAAAGACATCATGGCCGGCGAGCCGTTTGAATGCCCGATGCGTCCGTTCGGCGGCGCAGAGTCATTCGCATGGACTCCCGACGGCTCGAAACTCGTGTATGTGAGCCGCAAACTCAAAGGTATGGACTACGTCTTCTCGACAGACTCCAACCTCTATCTCTACGACCTCGCAAGCGGCAACACAGAGCAGCTCACCGGAGAAGGATTCCCAGGCTACGACACTGACCCCGTGTTCTCACCTGACGGCAACACACTCGCCTGGCTCTCGATGCCTACAGCAAAATACGAAAGCGACAAGAAACGCCTGATGGTAATGGACATGAAGAGCCGCGAGACCCGCGATCTGACTGCCAACTGGGACTACTGGCCCGAACAGATTGCATGGGCGAAAAACGGAAGCTCGATCTGGTTCACAGGCTACTATCAGGGAGTATCGCCGATATTCACCATCGATGTCAACACCTGTGCCATCGACACAGTGGCCGACGGTCAGTACGACTATGTGGGCGTATCACCTGTGGCCGACAACGCAGCAATCGCCATGCGCCACTCCATGCGCGAACCCAACGAGATATTTGTCGTGACCAAGGGTTCAAAAGAAGCCAAACAACTGACATCGGTCAACAAGGAGCTTCTTGACCAGCTTAAGCTCGGAGACGTGCGCAAGGTTATCGTTCCGACCACCGACGGCGGCCAGATGACCTGCTGGGAGATTCTTCCGCCCGATTTCGACCCGAACAAAAAATACCCGGCGATACTCTACTGTCAGGGAGGTCCGCAGCAGGCAGTCAGCCAGTTCTGGAGCTACCGCTGGAACTTCATGATCATGGCGGCCCACGGGTATATCGTCATCGCCCCCAACCGCCACGGCGTGCCCGGATTCGGCACCGCCTGGAACCGTCAGATCTCTGGAGACTACGGCGGCCAGAACATGCAGGACTACTTCGCAGCCACCGACTACATCAAGTCGCAGCCCTATGTCGACGCAGACCATGTGGGTGCGATCGGCGCAAGCTACGGAGGATTCTCGGTGTATTGGCTCGCAGGCCACAACGACGGCCGCTTTGCCGCCCTTGTAGCCCATGCCGGAATCTTCAACGTGGAGGCTCAGTATCTGGAGACGGAAGAGATGTGGTTTGCCGACTTCGACCTCGGCGGACCATACTGGGACAAGGAGAACGCCACGGCACAGCGCACTTACGCCAACTCCCCCCACCGCTTCGTCAACAACTGGACAGCACCGATGCTTGTCACTGTAGGCGAACTCGACTACCGTATCCTCGCCTCTCAGGGCATGCAGGCATTCAACGCAGCCAAGATGCACGGTCTTGAAGCCGAGATGCTCGTCTTCCCCGATGAAAACCACTGGGTGCTGAAGCCGCAGAACGCCATACTCTGGCAGCGGACATTCTTCCGCTTCCTCGACAAGCACCTGAAGAACGCTCAATAAGACACCGTCACATACGGTATGGATATCCCGATAGAGGGCACATGGAATGGTCTGTGTGCCCTCTTGTCTTTGTCGTCAATACCCTGAAAAGGGTATTTTGGAGATATATTTTGGAGGCATCGGATATTGGTTGTATTTTTGTGGATTAGAACATATTTAAGAATTCATGCGACTGTCAGATCTTAAGCCGGGACAGACCGGCGTCATAACAAAAATACTTGGACACGGCGCATTCCGCAAGCGGGTCATGGAGATGGGATTCGTCAGGGGGCGCGAAGTCAGTGTCATACTCAACGCTCCGCTTCAGGATCCCGTCAAATATGCACTGATGGGGTATGAAGTGTCGCTTCGACGCGCCGAAGCCAATCTCGTTGAAGTCGAACTGCTTGAAGACTGGAACGCCTCGGCCACGCATGCCGACAACGCTCACGACGTGTCTGAATCCGACACACATCAGCATAAAACCGGTCGGTTGCGCCGCGACAAAATCATAAACATCGCACTGATAGGAAATCCGAACTGCGGCAAGACATCGCTGTTCAACAGAGCCTCTGGCGCACATGAGCATGTGGGCAATTATGCCGGGGTGACCGTGGGAGCGAAAGAGGGAACACTGAGATATAAAGGCTACCGGCTCAACATAGTCGACCTTCCAGGCACATATTCGCTGTCGGCTTATTCTCCCGAAGAGCTCTACGTGATGCGGTATCTGCGCGAGGAGACGCCAGACGTGATAGTGAACGTTGTCGTGGCGTCGAATCTGGAGCGCAACCTTTACCTGACAACCGAGCTTATCGACATGAACCTTCCGATGGTTGTCGATCTCAACATGTATGACGAGCTCCAGAAAGGAAACGCCAGCCTCGACTATTCATCTCTCGGCAAGATGCTCGGAGTGCCTTTCGTGCCGACAATAGCGCCCACAGGGTGGGGAATCGACCGACTGCTTGACACAGTGATCGACATCTACGAGATGAAAAATCCCGACACACGCCACATACATGTCAACATGAACCCCGAGATCGAGCAGGCGGTCTCATCCCTAAACCAGGAGTTCAAGAAAGACCCGACGGTAACGGAGCATTTCTCACCCCGCTTTCTGGCAATCAAATTCATGGAGCGGGATCCGGAGATCGAATCCATGCTGAGCGGCAACAACAACTACAGGAAGTGGATTGGAATGCGCGACAAAGAGGATGCGAGAATCCAGACAAAACTGAACGAAGACGTGACATCTGCGATCTCGGCCGACAAATACGGATTCATCCAGGGTGCACTTAGAGAAACTATGGAGGGATCGCTCGACCGCGAGGAGAAATCGACTAAAATAATCGATGCGTTCGTCACAAACAAGCTCTTCGGATTCCCTATTTTCCTGATAGCGATGTGGGCGATGTTCTGGGCGACCTTCCAGCTCGGGAGCTATCCAATGGAATGGATAGAGAGTCTGGTAGGATGGATTTCGGAAACAATCGGCGAGCACATGGCCGACGGCCCTCTGAAAGACCTTCTGCTCGACGGAGTGCTCGGCGGAGTGGGCGGAGTGATAGTATTCCTGCCGAACATACTCATACTGTATGCTTTCATATCGTTCATGGAAGATTCGGGGTATATGGCGCGCGTGGCGTTCATCATGGACAGGCTCATGCACAAGATGGGACTTCACGGCAAGTCGTTCATACCGCTTGTGATGGGCTTCGGCTGCAACGTCCCGGCCATCATGTCGACAAGAATAATAGAGAGCAAGTCGAGCCGTCTGATCACAATACTCATAAATCCGTTCATAAGCTGTTCGGCCAGAATACCGATCTATGTGCTTCTTGCCGGCGCGTTTTTCCCGCATCATGGCGCACTTGTATTTGTCGGGCTCTACCTGCTCGGAGTCATAATAGCCGTGCTCACGGCAAAAATGCTGCGCAAGTTCTGGTTCAAGGCCGACGAGACACCCTTTGTGATGGAACTCCCCCCCTACCGCATGCCCACTCTCAAGGCAACCATGCGCAATATGTGGGGAAAAGCCGAACAGTATCTCAAGAAGATGGGAGGTCTGATACTTGTGGCGTCGATCATCATATGGGCGCTCTCCTACTTTCCGCACTATTCGGCTGAAGAAGTGCCCGAGACGTACCGTACAGAGGTGACCGCCGACATGCCGGCCTCAACACTTGCCGAAAGCGACGCCGCTGCCATCGAGAAAATGGTGACGACAGAATACCAGCAGGAACACTCGATACTTGGGCATATCGGCAAAGCCGTAGAGCCGGTTGTGGCTCCGATGGAATTCGGATGGAAGACCTGCGTGTCGCTCATAGCCGGAGCTGCGGCAAAAGAAGTGGTGGTCTCGACGCTCGGTGTCCTCTACGTTGGAGATGACGATGCGGCCGCCCTATCAGAACGACTCAGCACGCCGTCAAAACTGACAGGCAAGGCTCCGTTCGATCGAGCCTCGGCACTTGCGTTCCTTGTGTTCGTTCTTCTCTATTTCCCATGCATAGCGACACTGGCCGCAGTCACACGCGAGACCGGGAGCTGGAAATACACGGCATTCTCGGTTGCCTACAACACTGGACTCGCCTGGATACTTGCATTCGTCACCTACCACATAGCCTTGCTGTTCAACTGACATTACAGACATCATACACAATCAGCCGGACTGCCTACACGTTTCATAAACAGGAAACGCCACAGCAGTCCGGCTGCGTTTTCCGTCAATATCGCATATCAATTCCATAACTTTGGCACACGATTTGTTATTAATACGATAAACCGATAAAAATTTTGATGAAGAACGATTATTCCAAACAGTTCAGGCCCATGCTTGAGATCGCCCTCGGCGAGGCCAACAGGTTCAATTCCCCTGTCATTGTGGCAGAGCATTTCGTGCTCGGTGCCATGAGACAGCAGGATGGATATGCTTTCAAGATACTTTCACAGCTAAATATTCCTACAGACAAGATAATAGAGGAACTCGAAGAGTACCTTTCCGAACCTCATCAGACTGGCGAGACCACCACACTCTTCGAGCAGCAATACAAGATCAATCTTGCAGCTATACGCCATCTGCAGCTTGCCACTTCAGAAGCGAGAAAGATGAACGCGCATGTCATCGGGAGCGAGCATATCCTGCTCGCCCTCATACACGACAAACGCGCCATGGACTCTCCGGTCCTGCAGCACATCAAAGATGAATATCTTAACTTCGACATCTCCGTGCAGAGTTTCGGAGGACCGGGAGGGATGCCGACGATGGGTAATGAGACTGGCGAAGATGAGGATGAGGATGAAGAGGATGACGCTCCGGAAGCTCCGGCATCGGAAACACCGGCCGCAGGGCGGCCGTCGGGCAGAGCCGCACAACGCGGAGAATCCAAAGGCCGCAAAAGCGACACTCCGGCTCTCGACAAGTTCGGCTACGACATGACCAAGGCAGCTGCCGAGGGACGTCTTGACCCCGTAGTGGGCCGTGAAAATGAAATCGAGCGTCTTGCCCAGATCCTATCGCGCCGCAAGAAAAACAACCCGGTTCTCATAGGAGAGCCTGGAGTCGGCAAATCGGCAATCGTCGAGGGTCTCGCACTTCGCATCGTTCAGCGCAAGGTGTCGCGTGTACTTTACGGCAAGCGTGTAATCGGGCTCGACATGACCGGCATGGTAGCGGGCACTAAATATCGCGGCCAGTTTGAGGAACGCATAAAGACCGTGCTCGACGAACTCTCCAAGAATCCCGACATAATACTCTTCATCGACGAGATACACACCATTGTAGGCGCCGGCAGCGCGCCCGGGTCAATGGATGCGGCCAACATACTCAAGCCCGCTCTGGCACGCGGCGAGATTCAGTGCATCGGTGCCACCACCCTCGACGAATACAGGCAGAACATCGAGAAAGACGGAGCTCTCGAACGCCGCTTTCAGAAAGTGATGGTAGAGCCTACCACTCCCGAGGAGACACTTGAGATACTTCGTCAGGTGAAAGAGAAATACGAAGATCACCACAACGTCACGTACACCGACGAAGCTCTCGAGGCCTGCGTCAACCTGACCGAGAGGTATGTTAGCGACCGCAACTTCCCCGACAAGGCACTCGACGCGCTTGACGAAGCCGGCAGCCGCGTGCATATAACCAATATAATCGTTCCCGAAGAGATCGAAACTCTTGAGAAAAAAATCGACACGCTCACACAAGAGAAACTTGCGGCAGCCAAATCTCAGGACTACGAAAAAGCTGCCGCGCTGCGCGACGAGGTTGTAAAAACCAAAGCTGCGCTCGAGACAGCGAAGAAAAACTGGGAGGAGAGCCTGAGCAACGACAGACAGGAAGTAGACGACGAAAAAGTGGCAGAGGTCGTTGCACTGATGACAGGTGTGCCCACACAGCGCATAGCCCAGGCCGAGGGCACTCGCCTGATACAGATGGGCGAATCGCTCAAAGGGTCAGTAATCGGCCAGAACGACGCGATAAAGAAAGTGGTAAAGGCAATACAGCGCAACCGCATCGGACTCAAGGATCCAGACAAACCGATCGGAGTATTCATGTTTCTCGGCCCGACAGGTGTCGGAAAGACTCTTCTTGCGAAAAAGCTGGCTGAATATCTTTTTGACTCTACCGATGCACTGATCCGTGTCGACATGAGCGAGTTCATGGAAAAATTCACTGTATCGCGGCTGGTTGGCGCGCCTCCGGGATATGTGGGCTACGAAGAGGGAGGCCAACTGACTGAGAAAGTTCGCCGCAAGCCCTATTCGGTCGTACTGCTCGACGAGATCGAGAAAGCGCATCCCGATGTGTTCAATCTCCTGCTGCAGGTTATGGACGAGGGACGTCTGACCGACTCACTCGGACGCAAGATCGACTTCAAGAACACCATCCTGATAATGACAAGCAACGTCGGGTCACGACAGCTCAAAGACTTCGGCGGCGGTGTCGGCTTCAACACAGCCGCAGTCAGCAAAGAGCAGGCGCACGGCGTGATCTCGAAAGCCCTCAACAGAGCTTTCTCGCCGGAGTTCATCAACAGGGTTGATGACATAATCATGTTCGACCAGCTCGACCGCGATGCAATCTTCAGCATCATCGACATCGAGCTCCGCGACTTCTTCGCCCGAGTCGAGAAACTCGGCTTCCGTCTTGAGCTTTCGGACGAGGCACGCGACTTCATTGCCGAAAAGGGATATGACCGTAATTTCGGAGCCCGGCCACTGAAGCGCTCCATCCAGAAATATCTCGAAGACGAGCTTGCCGAACTTATGCTCAGACTCGGGGCAGACGGGCAGATAGGAGGCAAGATAAGCGTGACATACAAGAACGGAGATGACAGGCTTACTCTGGATTACAGGCCAGTGGAATAAGCCCACACCACAAAAAAAGTCAATACAGGAATCCACGACCCCAGCATCAACTTTTTTTGAGGACCGGGGTCTGAACCTCGGACAAGACTGCGACAAACATGGCCCGGCGGCACGACCGCACGGGCCATTTCATTTGCCGGAAACAGTCGATTTAATTTGTCTCATTTTGCTGAAAAAAGAGAAAAAAGTCGTATTTTTTTTGTAATTTTGTCAATTGGAGGAAAGAACGCGCCGTGCGCGGGCAAACCTCCCCGCACAGACAATGAAGTTGTCTAAACTTATTTACATTACACAGAAATAATGCAAGGAGACGACAAGATTATTCCGATCAATATCGAATCGGAAATGAAAAGCGCCTACATCGACTACTCGATGTCGGTGATCGTATCTCGTGCCCTTCCCGATGTGCGCGACGGTTTCAAGCCAGTGCACCGTAGGGTACTGTTCGGAATGAACGAACTTGGAAACACTTCATCGGGCGAGACAAAGAAATCTGCCCGTATAGTCGGAGAGGTCATGGGTAAATATCACCCTCATGGAGACTCTTCGATATATCTGACCATGGTGCGACTCGCACAGGACTGGTCACTCCGCTACCCTCTCGTGTTCGGACAGGGAAACTTCGGTTCGATCGACGGAGACTCTCCCGCCGCCATGCGATACACCGAGGTCAAGCTGGCCCGCATGGGCGAGGAGCTTCTGCGAGACCTTGACAAGGAAACTGTTGACTTCGTGCCCAACTTCGACAACACGCTACATGAGCCTTCAGTGCTTCCGACACGCATACCCAACCTTCTTGTGAACGGAGCGGCGGGAATCGCTGTCGGCATGGCGACAAACATGCCTCCGCACAATCTGACCGAATCGCTCGACGCCTCGATCGCGCTTGTCGACAATCCCGACATGACCATCGACGAGCTCATGGAGCACGTTAAGGCTCCCGACTTCCCGACCGGAGGCGAGATCTTCGGACTCCAGGGCGTGCGCGACGCATATGAGACTGGCCGCGGCCGCGTCGTGCTACGTGCGAAAGCGGAAATCGAGACCGAAGGAAACCACGATGTGATAGTCGTCTCCGAGATTCCCTACGGGGTGCTCAAGGGAGAACTCGTCAAATCGATCATACAGCTCGCCGAAGAGAAGAAGATCGAAGGCATAGCCGATGTGACCGACACATCGGCTCGCGGCAAGATCAATATAGTGATCGATATAAAGAAGGATGCCAACGCCAAAGTCGTGCTCAACAAGCTTTACAAAATGACACAGCTGCAGACTTCTTTCAGCGTCAACAATGTGGCTCTTGTCGACGGTCGTCCGAAAACCCTCAACCTTAAGGAAATACTTCAGGCATTCGTGGATCATCGCCGCGAAGTGGTTCTCCGCCGCACACGCTACGATCTGCGCAAGGCCGAGGAACGCGCCCACATACTCAAGGGACTGATGATCGCCACCGACAACATCGACGAGGTGATAGCCATCATCAGAGGCAGCGAGACCACCGACGAGGCAAGAACCCGTCTGGCCGAGCGGTTCGGTCTCGACGAGATACAGACGCGTGCCATTGTCGAGATGCGTCTACGCCAGCTCACCGGTCTGGAGATGGAGAAACTCCGCGCCGAATATGACGAGCTGATGCGCCTCATCGCCCACTACAACGACATTCTCAGCAACGAGCACGTGCTCCGCGAGGTTATCAAGGAGGAGCTTGTGGAGATCCGCGACAAATATGGCGACGAGCGCCGCACGAAGATCAACCCCTTCTCGGGCGATTTCAATTCCGAAGACTTCTATGCCGACGACAAGATGATCATCACGATCTCGCATCTCGGCTACATCAAACGCACTCCGCTTAGCGAATTCCGCGCGCAGCACCGTGGCGGCGTAGGCTCGAAAGGAAGCTCCACCCGCGACGAGGACTTCATCGAATATATCTATCCGGCCACGAACCACAACCACATGCTTTTCTTCACTCAGAAAGGTCGCTGCTACTGGCTCAAGGTATATGAGATTCCCGAGGGTGCGAGAAATTCGAAAGGACGCGCCATCCAGAATCTGCTTCAGATCGATCAGGATGACAGAGTGAACGCCTTCATCCGCGTCAAAGGGCTTACCGACCCTGCGTTCAACACGACCCACAACCTTGTGTTCGGCACTCGCCGCGGATTCATCAAGAAGACACAGCTTGCCGCATATTCGCGTCCGCGAGCCATCGGAGTCAACGCCATAGTGATCCGAGAGGATGACGAAGTGATCAGCGTGCGCCTCACCGACGGGAACTCGGAGATCATCATGGCCAACCGCAAGGGCCGCGCCATCAGGTTCAACGAGCAGACCGTAAGAAGCATGGGCCGCATGTCGCAGGGCGTGAAGGCCATGACCCTCGACGAGGGAGACGAGGTGGTCGGCATGATCACCATGACAGGATCGCCCGACGAGACAGTCATGGTCGTTTCAGAAAACGGATACGGCAAGCGTTCGGCTCTTGATGACTACCGCATCACCAACCGCGGCGGAAAGGGTGTGAAGACAATGAGCATCACCGACAAGACCGGAGCTCTTGTGTCGATCAAGAACGTCAACGACTCCAACGACCTGATGATCATCAACGAGAGCGGCGTGACTCTGCGTCTGCCCGTGGCCGATATCCGCGTGATGGGACGCGCCACCCAGGGAGTCAAGCTCATCGACCTCGGAAAGCGCGGCGACACGATCGCATCGGTATGCAAGGTCGATTCGCAGCCGGAAGAGGAGATCGAGGAGGAGCTTGAGGCCGAGTCTGAAGAAACCCGCATCATGCGTGCGGAAGACCGTGTGATACGCGAGGCCGAAGAGATCATGGCTGAAGAAGAGGCAGAGGCCGACGGCGAGACCACTTCTGACGGATTGACTGAAGAGGAGCAGTAAAACAATCGCTATAAATAATTACAAACACATACTTACACTTAAAACTTAAAACTATGAGAAAGATTCTGACGATGGCTCTTTGTCTTACGGCTGTAGGCACAATGAGCGCACAGAAGGATGCAGTCGACCAGGCTGCAAAACTCTCAGGCAAGATCGACAAGATCGCCGATGCCCGCGCGCTGATCAGTCAGGCGGCGTCAAATCCGGAGACGGCCAATGAGGCACGTACGTATTATGTGGCTGGCAAAGTGGAGTTCGACGCTTTCGATGAAGGTTTCAAGAAACGCGCCATCAACCCGGATGATCCTGCGGTCAATATCCTTGACATGGGCAACGAGCTCGTGAACGGATACAACTACTTCCTCAAGGCTCTTCCTCTTGATTCGGTGCCCAACGAGAAGGGTCAGGTCAAGCCGAAACATTCGAAAGACATGATCAGCCGCATCAACGGCCATCACAACGACTATTTCAACTTCGGCGGCGAGATGTTCAACAGCAAGCACTACTACCCCGAGGCATACAACGCGTTCATGATATACGGCGACATTCCTTCGCAGCCCTGGGCCGACAAGGCAGTCAAAGCAGTGCCCGACTCGATGGTTGCACTCGCCTACCATTACGCCGGCATCGGAGCCTACTCGGGCAATGCCCTCAAAGAGGCTCTCGGCGCATTTGAGAAAGCCCGCAAGGCTGGAATCACCGATCCGCAGAACTATGTCTACGAGATAGCATGCTGGCAGAACCTCGCGCTCCGCGACTCGACTCTTGAGGATACCGCCAAAAAGGAGATCGAGGGTATAGCCCGCGCAGGCTATGACAATTTCGGCATAACCAATCCGCTTTTCCTCAACAACCTTGTGAACGCCCTTCTCCAGCAGGACCGCAAGGATGACGCGGTGGCACTGATCGGATCGCAGATCGACAAGACTCCCGACATGGCTTTCCTTTACGGCCTTCGCGGATATGTCAACGACCGCAGAGGCGATGACGCCGCCTCGCTCGCCGACTACCGCAAGGCAGCATCGTTCGACAACGCCGACATCGAGACTCTCAAGAACGCAGCGAAAAAGATCTACACCTCAGGAACCATGATCTGGAACAACATCGAAGGCAACCAGCCCGAGAAACGACAGGACGTGAAAGTCAACTATTTCGAGGCCGCCAAATCAATAGCAGAGCGTGCTCAGGCACTCGATCCTTCCGACAGTGACGTCAACTACATTCTGGAGAACATCAACTACGCTCTCGAGACATATTTCTAAGAAATATCATAAATCTATGAAAAGGGGAATCCGGCGTGTCCGGATTCCCCTTTTTCATATATTCCTAAATCGCGTATTCCTAAGTCGCGCGGGCGAGACCTCCCCCTCTCTGACTCCGGCGAGCGGTCAAGAGCGCGCCCTAACGCCCGAGAACGAACTTTCCCTGCATTCCCGAACTCGGCCACACATTGTCTTTGATGATCGACCTCAATGCCCTGACCACAAAATTGGGGCGTTTTTGAAAATGCTCTGGAATGGTCTTTCCCGCATATCTCGGATCAGCCTTCTCCACAAGACGGTGACCGATGTAATCGAAATTTTCGACGCGACAGACTAAATCGGCGATTGCAGGCTGAAGTTCCGGAGCATCGGGCGGGGCATTGATACCAATCTCTTCGGCTGAAGGAGGGCGTTTTTCCAGACGACATGCATCGGCCACGCTGATGTATTCGAGATCCGTCACGTACAGCTCGGCGTATGTGTCGACATAGGCCGGGCCATCGGATGCGAGAAGATGACGCACTTTGCGTCCCCGTCCGTTTGACTCGATATTGAAAGACATCCGCGCAAGATTGTCAGCGTATACTTTGTCTCCGTCAACTCCCGAAAAGAAATAGCGTATGTTGAATTGTGTGAATTCGACCTTTCTTCCGAACAGGTCAAACAGTCCGGGCATGAAACTGCGGTTCTCCTTGTCGGCCATGATATCGACTTCGAGACCGACATTCATATCGTCACGACTCCATATCACAGACGGACTGTATCGGCCATAGACGGTATCTGTGGCCAGAGTCTCGTTTCTGAGCCGATGCGGCAGTTCGCGTGACGGAAATATGCCTATCCAGTCCGACCAGGAGAAATGCTGTCCGAAATGATTGCTGACACTGTCGAGACCTTCCGGACCGGAGAAATGGTAATATGATCTGGAGGCGAGCACACGAGGGTCAAGCCACCCTTTGAAATTCCCCGCTTTTTTTGTGGGCACCATAAAATCCACAGTCTTTTCACGGAACAGGAGCACCGTATCGGAATAAGTGCTTAGTGTGGAGTATTCGCGAAGATAGGCGGTGATATGAAGTACCTGACGTTTCTTTGACTCGACCACGACTTCCGGAAGATCGAAATCGATCTTTGACAGTATCACACTCTTCTGCCTTGGGTTTGCAACTTCGTCTGTGGCGTAGCCCATGACACGGACCACGAGCGGATATGACGTTTCATCCAGAAGAGGAACAATTCCCGAGTCCGAACAGAACCCGACAAGTTTCCCCTTTCTGTCGAAAACCGATGCTCTCGGCAACGGCTGCACAGTGGCTGAATCCAATACGACAGTGGCACGCCCGGTAACGGGCGACAGCAGCAAAAACACACCCGACAGGAGCGCGGCAAGTCCAGATCTCGCAGACATAGAATACAGTTGTTATGTTCTTTTTACTTAAGTAAGTGTTCAAATTTAAACGATAGTAAGTGCTGAAATATCTTTTATACAATCTGCAGCTTCTTTTTAGTCGCTTCCGACTTGTCGCTCAGTCGCATAGCCCGCTATGCTCCTTCGCTCCGCACCGGAAGCGACTAAAAAACAAGCTCGCATATTGTATAAATTAAATTTGAACACTTACTTAACGCACAAAACCTGACACCTGTTACAGTTGCGACAAAAAAAGCTGTCTGAAAACAGACAGCCTATATGAGAAATCATCGGGATCCGATCAGCTCCGTTGTGCGGCGATTCCGGAGAAACGCGAAATCAGCGACCGGCGGCGACGCCACAATTCAAGGCCGAGAAGCGGAATTGCGGTTCCGGCCACAGTATATAGCAGCCAGAACAGATCTTCGTGATTATTGTAGTGTATCACCATGTGGCATCCTATCTGAGCAGGATCAAGTCCGTACCACCATATCTTCAGCAGCGACACCGCCTTGAACGAGATTATGTGGAAAACAAACACATAGAGTGTATTGTTGCCGATGTAAACAAGCAGACGCGACACAAACCCGCCTGCAGCCTCTATAATAGACGCGACATGCCTTGTCAGGAGAAATCCGGCCACGCCCGTCAGAGGCAACGTGACAATATCGCGAAGCTGGCCGCTATTGTTCATTCCGCACCAATGGGACCATGCGCCGACGCACATTACCGCCAGACATCCGGCAGACAACCACCAGCGAGAGCCTACAGCATTCTCATAATGCCGGTAAAGCACTCCGATACCGAAAAAGAAGACTCCCCACACCTCACGCAGACCACCATTGGGAATGGTCTGAATCCTGAATCCGAATCCGAGACGATAGGCATTGAATGCGAGTGCGGCCACACAAACGGCAATCACAGCCCACACGGGAGAAAGGTCTGTATGCTTATCGATCAGTCTTTCAAACAGCCTGTTGAGAACAAGAAACATGATGCTCGCAACAAGAAGTCCCCTGAAGAACCAGAATGCCCCGGCCATGAACTCGTCATATCCGCTCATTGAGGTGACAATCATGAAAAGACGCTGGAAAAACTGTCTCCAGGTGTAGGGATGCGTCACACCGCCGGTCCAGTTGCCGAACTGCTCGTTGAGCAGTCCGATCTCAAACCAGAGATTGTGCAGGACAAGGAAGAGCACACTCCATTTCAGAAAAGGCACGTAAAGGCTTTTGAAACGTCGGGCACAGAACTCCCATGGCGCATCGAGATGCTTCCGGCTGAAGAAATAGCCTGCCGTTATGAAAAAGAGCGGCATGTGGAAGATGTAGATGAAGTTGGAGATGAGAGTCGGAGGTTCGGCATGCCCGGCCACCATGAGAATTATTGCGATGCCCTTGCAAATGGATATCACGTTGTTGCGTGCCATATGACAGGTCAGAATACGATGCGACCCTTCTTGGCCTGCTCAAGCATCTTCTTTCCTGGAACGAGATAGACCTCGAGTCGGCGGTTGCGCTCGCGGTTGCCCATCGAGTTGTTCTCGACGAGCGGCATGTCATCGCCGAAAGCATAGGGAAAGAGATATGTGGTGTCCGCACCCTGATCGGCATACCAGTCTGCCACGGCCTTGGAGCGCTCTTCAGTCAGATGATCACGATATGCCTCCGATCCGGTGTTGTCGGTGTGCATAACCATAAGCACACGATACATGTCGGAATCTTTCAGATACCTTTTCAGAGGAGCAAGCAGTGCGGCGGCATCAGGTCTGAGTTCGGTGGCATTGGGCGCGAAGAGACTTGCAGCCGGAATTGTGACAAGAAGCACCTCCTTGTTCCGGAAAGTCTCGACCGTACAGTTGTTCTTCGAATTATACTCGCGGCTGAACAGTCTGTTGCGGCCTTCCTTCTCCTGAAACTTTCGGATCAGTTCGGCACTCTTGTTGTCGAGCGGAACTGAATTGACCATCTCGATGAAATTCAGTTCATCAAGGTCCTCAGGTGTTTCTCTTTGTGCAACATTATGCTCTTTTGAAGCATTTTCAGATTTTACCGCGCTCTGGGTCGCGGCACTCTCGCCGACTTTGAATGTCATGCGGTTCTGTGCTGACGACGGCACTGCGGCAATGGAAAAGAGCAGAGCCGGCAGAACAAGTCTAAAACTCCTCGATCGATTCTTCATACTGCAATTCCGCTTTGATTATATCTTCAAGCTCGTCGCGCGTGATGTCAAGTTCTCCGGCACGCCTGAGTTCCTTGGCGACATATGCCGTGAGCTCGTCAGTCTTCAGTTCCTCTTCATCGGTGATATCGGCGTTGATGTCGAGATAACCGTTCTTCTCATACCAGTCCCATATCGTGTCGATGACATACAGGACGTCATCATCGGAAATGCGGGAGTTCACATCGTCCGGGAGAGCAGCACGTATGAATTTTACCGCATCATCCTCGTCAAATCTTGCAAGTTCACTCATAGTATTATACGTTTAGATCGACAAGACCTTCGGGCAGCGTGGTCTCGACCACCTTGCGCTCGTCGTCGACCGCGTTTATGAATTCCTCAACCACCGGGATATAGACGGTTTCGCCATCGTCTGTAGCGACAACAAACAGCACATTGGCCGTAGAGTCATCGACATCCTCGATGCTTCCTATTTCTCCCAGACGGGAGTCAACCACCTTGTAGCCGACAAAATCGGCCACGATCTCCATATCGGGATCATCGAAATATTCGACAAGATCGGAGCGCAGACCGAAGATCTCTTTGTTTACGAGTTCCTGCGCCTTCTCCTGAGAATCGATGTCGCGCAATTTGACAAGAAACGACTCTGCGCCTTTCGGCCTAACCGTCTCGGCATAAAACGGTACGTATATGCCGTCGATATCGATTATCAGCGGATGACCGTCGGCAGCATAATCTCCGTCTATGTCGAGAAGCGCGTTCAGCTCCCCTTTCAGAGCGTGCGTCTTCTGGAACTTTCCTATGGCGACTATATCCTCCTTTTTTATCATAACGTCTATTTTTGTAGGATGGGGTCTATTAATCTTCTATTCTAATGATTTTGGCACCGAGTTTGTTGAGACGCCGGTCTATATTCTCGTATCCCCGGTCGATCTGATTTATGTTCTGTATCCGGCTTGTGCCTCTCGCTCCCATCGCAGCAATAAGCATGGCGATACCGGCCCGGATATCGGGCGACACCATATCGGTGGCACGGAGAGAGTTGAATTTTCCGGCACCGATGACAACCGCACGATGAGGATCACAGAGAATCACACGAGCCCCCATGTCGAGCAGTTTGTCGACAAAAAAGAGGCGGCTCTCGAACATCTTCTGATGAATTATGACGGAACCCTCGGCCTGTGTGGCCACGACAAGAAAAATACTGAGCAGGTCGGGCGACAGACCGGGCCACGGCGCGTCAGATACAGTCATGATCGAACCGTCGATAAACTCGTCGATTCTGTAAATTTCTTTCTGGTCTATACGGATATCATTCCCTTCGATCTTCAGATTGACACCAATTCGGCCGAAAGCCGCCGGCAACATTCCCAGTTCATCGGTGCCGACATCACGCAGCAGCAGGTTTGATCCAGTCATGGCCGCCATGCCGATGAAACTGCCGACTTCAATCATGTCTGGCAGAAGCAGGTGGGCGGTGCCTCCGAGTTCGTTCACTCCGGTAATGCGCAAAAGGTTGGATCCGATTCCGTCAATCTCGGCACCCATGCGGACAAGCATACGGCACAACTGCTGGATGTAAGGCTCGCATGCCGCGTTATAAATGGTTGTCACACCCTTGGCGAGCACTGCGGCCATAATGATATTGGCCGTGCCGGTCACCGATGCCTCGTCAAGAAGCATGTAGCAGCCTCTGAGGCCGGCTTCCGGAGCATCTATGTGATAAGTGTGCGTGTCGGAATTATAGCTGAAACGCGCTCCGAGATTCTGAAGCCCCACAAAATGAGTGTCAAGACGACGGCGACCAATCTTGTCGCCACCCGGGCGCGGCATAACTGCCTTGCCGAACCTCGCGACAAGAGGTCCCATAACCATGACCGAGCCTCGGAGAGATTCAGCCTTCTTTCGGAACTGATCGCCGACGATATATGAAAGATCAACCTCATCAGCCTGAAACTCGACCTCTGATGGGGTTATATATTTCACCTTTACACCCATCTCAGCCAGCAATGCCACCAGATTGCGTACATCGGAAATCTGTGGAAGATTCGAGATGATAACCTTCTCAGAAGTAAGAAGAGTGGCACAGATCACTTCGAGGGCCTCGTTCTTTGCGCCTTTGATAGAGATCTCGCCATGAAGCGAGTGACCTCCCTCGACAATAAAGCTGCTCATTTTCTTTTTTTCTTTTTATTGTTACGTGGCTGCGGCTGCGCGATCTCGCGGAACTCGTGAAGCAGATATGTCTGCGGATCAAGATCTATCTTTCCGTCGGAATAGATAGCGAGGTCACGGAGTATCTTCGCGTCGTCGACTCCCTCTCGATTATGCTGCAGCATCAGTTTCTTCATGTGGTGGGCGAGCATGGAGATCAGCACGTCGCGCTCCTCTCCCTCCTCGATGGAGGCCACAGTGGAAATCATTTTCTCGATGTTCTTGCCATAGTGGCGGAATCGCATAGCCGACGAAGTGTAGGGTAGTTTCTCTGGCTTCGGATGCATTTTTTCGGCAGTGATCACCTCAAAGGGGAAATCTATGTCAAGCTCGAAGCGCGACATGATGTTGATCTGATCCCATATTTTTGAGTAATCGTTTGCCTCTCCGATAAGCTCTGGAAAAATTCCGGCCATTGTGTCGGCTATGGCATAAGCGCATGCCGTGCGCTCGTCGCGGTCAGGTATAGAGACACAATAGTCCACGAGTCCCTGGATGTGTCGTCCGTATTCAGGAAGGAGCACAGGCTCCATGTCGGTATTGTATGGTAACATATTCTTCTGTTTTAATCAGCTGGTCAGACGTGGCATCACGCCAACGGATTTCTTGGTTTTGTGGTATGGTATGCCTTGAGATAATTCGGTGTGGAATAAGCTATGTCAAGGAAATCACCCTCGCGCATGGCTTTTTCCGACAGGGCGAGCATATCCTTGGCCTGCGGAAGCAGGCCGTCGATCCACCGGGCATTGGGATGGGTTATCACCTCCTTGGCCTTTTCCGCACCGTCGCCCATGAACCAGAGCTGCCGGCCAGAGTCAAGAAGGTCGGCGAATGAATCTTTGTCAAGAATCATCGGGCCTGGTTCGGCAAGTGCGTTGAGAGCGAAATCATAGGGAGCGGTAAAAACTTCCATTCGCCTGGCGTCTACCATCGGCACGAGCACCTCGTCGCCCGTCCAGTCCATCGATCTGAACATGGCCTTGACCGCTATTATCTTCAGGGTGTCGACTCCGATAAGGGGAACGCCGAGACTGAACGCAAGTCCCTTGGCAAGCGACAGACCGATCCTGAGACCGGTATAGCTGCCGGGGCCCATACTGACAGCTACAGCGTCGAGTTTTTCCTCCTTGCGGTGAAGTTCCGCCATGCATCGCTCGACAAAAGGGGCAAGGCGGTTGGCATGCTGCATGCCCTCGCGGTCGTCGAGCTGCATCTCGAGCGCTCCGTCGCGTGTGAGTGCCACGGAGCAGATCCTTCCGGATGTCTCAATATTAAGTATTGTCATGTTTCAATTACTTTATTTAAGTTATCAGAGCCTGTCAGCCCTGCGGCCGAACGCGCGCAACGTATTCCATCGATAGCAGCCGACACTATACCGCCTGCATATCCGGCACCTTCCCCGGCGGGGAAAAGTCCGGTCATGCCTACGCTTTGCAGAGAGAGACTGTCGCGGAGCATTCTCACAGGCGAGGAGGTGCGCGACTCAAGACCGATCAAGACGGCGTCATTGGTCAGAAACCCTCGGGCTCTCCTGCCGAAGTCGCGGAATCCGGCTCGAAGTCTCCTCGATATGAAGGGGGGAAGGATGCCGTTGAGGTCGCACGGCATTATGCCTGGGGCATAAGAGGTGGGCGGAAGTGTGTCTGACACTCGCCCTTCCACAAAATCGAGCATCCTCTGCGCGGGTGCTACAATACTGCCGCCCGCCGCCTTATACATGCGCCGTTCGAGAGATTCCTGCAGCTCAAGCATCTCAAGGGAGCCATGGCATGAAAACTCCGGGAAATCGCCAGGGTGAATCTCTACGACCATACCAGAATTCGCCCATCTGCCAGCCCGTGCCGACGCCGACATTCCGTTTACCACAAGTTCACCGTCCGAACTTCCGGCCGGAACTATCACCCCTCCGGGACACATGCAGAACGAATAGACACCGCGTCCTTCGGCCTGAGTGACGAAACTGTATTCGGCAGCCGGAAGATATTTTCCGCGCCCCGACGGAGAATGATACTGTATGCGGTCGACAATCTCCTGGGGATGCTCAAGCCGCACACCGACGGCTATGCCCTTGGCCTCCATCACGACTCCTGCATCGGCGAGCATACGGAACGTGTCATGGGCCGAGTGCCCCGTGGCCAGAATTACGGCATCGCCCGGTATCGAGCTGTCACCACATCTTACGCCGGTCACCCGCGTGCCGTCGGTCACAAGACCGTCGACACACGTCTCGAACAAGACTTCGCCGCCGCATTCAAGAATGGTGCGCCGCATCTTGCGGATAACATGAGGAAGACGGTCGCTGCCGATGTGAGGGTGCGCATCGACGAGAATATCCGGAGAGGCACCATGTTGCACAAATATCTGCAACACTTCCTCGACAGATCCGCGCTTCTTGCTTCTTGTAAAAAGCTTGCCGTCGCTGTACGCTCCCGCACCGCCTTCGCCAAAACAATAGTTTGACTGCGGATTGATCTTTTTCTCCCTGCTTATAGCGGCGAGATCGAGCCGACGCGCGTCGACATCGCGTCCTCGCTCGATTACAATGGGACGCATGCCGAAGCGTATGGCCTCAAGTGAGGCGAAAAGCCCGGCAGGCCCTGCTCCGACAACAATAAGGCGAGGGGCGTCGGCAGAAACCTTTTTGTATTCCACAGGCCGGAATACAGGCACGATCATCCTGTCATCACCCGATGCAAACCTGACCGTGAGGTTGAGCATGACCGGACGCTTGCGGGCATCGACCGAGCGTCTGACAACACATATGTCATTGACAGACCGAACCGGGATTCCGGCCTCTTTGGCCACCACTTCGAGCAACTTGTCGCGCGAGGCAGCCAGACGGGGTTCAACCCTGAGTGTGATATCTCTGACCAATGTTTCTTTATCATGTGCGGCATCAGAGCCGCTGTTATGTTTCAACCTACAAATTTACCTTTTTTTATCTATAGTTGCAACAAAGCGACCTATTTTGAAATAAGTGAAACGTAAAAAGCGTTTCCACAGAGGCCACATGCCTGCGGCATCCGGTCAATGAAGTCGTAGAAACGACTTCATTTTATAATTTTATCCAGAAACCAGCATTCAATATGAATAATGACAATATCGGTTTTTTGTTCGATCTTGACGGAGTCCTGATAGACAGCGAGAGTGAATACACCCAGATATGGGAAGAGATCGACCGCCACTTCCCTACCGGAATAGAAAATTTCGCCATCAGGATAAAAGGCCAGACACTCCCCGAGATTCTCAATGCGAATTTCAGCCCGGAGACACACTCAAAAGTCATAGGCATGCTCAACAGCATGGAGCAACGCATGCGCTACAGAATGCTTCCTGGAGCTCAGGAGATGCTCGACACTCTCCGATCGCGCGGCACAGGATGCGTGTTGGTGACAAGCAGCAACGACATGAAGATGCGTCACCTCAGAGAAGAACTTCCGCAGCTTGAATCATATTTCAACGACATCGTGACAGCCGACAGGATCAGCCGGTCGAAACCGAACCCGGAGGGTTATCTGCTCGGAGCCAGACTACTTGACGCTGACCCGCACCGCTGTGTGGTGTTTGAAGACTCCGTGCAGGGAGTCAAGGCCGGACAGGCCTCTGGCGCATATGTCATCGGACTCACCACCACTCTTCCGGAATCGCAGATCGGAGACTTCTGCCACCGCTGTGTCTGCACGCTTGCCGATGTCGACACAGACAGCATCATTGAAATTCTCAGAAAGCGATGAACAACATACCATTGGCCGAGAGACTGCGGCCCTCCGCACTGGAGGACTATATAGGACAGGAACATCTGGTTGGACCCGACGGCATCATCCGCCGCATGATCGAGAGCCGTCGCGTCAATTCCTTTATTCTCTGGGGACCGCCTGGTGTCGGCAAAACAACTCTCGCCAGAATCACGGCCGCACGCACAGAAGTGCCGTTCTACACGCTGTCGGCAGTAACTTCAGGAGTTAAAGACGTACGCGAGGTGCTTGAGCGTGCGGAGGCGGATGCACGGAGCGTGTTCTCAAACGGACGTCCCATCCTCTTCATCGATGAAATCCACCGATTCAACAAATCGCAGCAGGATTCACTCCTCGGAGCCGTGGAGAAAGGAACCGTCACATTGATCGGAGCGACAACTGAAAATCCGTCGTTCGAAGTGATTCGCCCGCTTCTGTCGAGAGCGCAGGTCTACACCCTGAAACCACTTGACACCAACGGCATGGAACGTCTGCTTTCCCGAGCCCTTGAAAAAGATGAGATTCTTGCCTCCAGACGCATAGAGGTGCGTGAGAAAAACGCCCTCTTCAGATATGCCGGAGGCGATGCTCGCAAACTGCTGAATATTCTCGATCTCATCGAACAGGCAACTCCTGTGGGAAATTCCGTCGTGATCGACGACCACAGTGTCACTGAAAGCCTTCAGGAAAATCCGGCGGCATATGACCGCAACGGAGAGATGCACTATGATATAATCTCTGCGTTCATCAAATCAATCAGAGGGAGCGATCCTCAGGCCGCCGTCTACTGGCTCGCCAGAATGGTGGCAGGAGGAGAGGATCCGAAATTCATAGCCCGCAGGCTTGTCATACTCGCGGCCGAGGATATCGGCCTTGCCAATCCTAACGCACTGCTGCTTGCAAACGCCTCTTTCGACGCCATCAGCAAGATCGGGTGGCCCGAGGGGAGAATCGTGCTTTCCGAGTGCGCCATTTATCTTGCAAACTCGCCGAAAAGCAATACTGCCTACACTGCAATCGATGCCGCACTTGATGAAGTCAGCAAATCGGGAAACCTCCCTGTTCCCCTTCATCTGCGCAACGCTCCGACAAGCCTGATGAAAGAAATGGGCTATCATAGCGGTTATAAATATGCACATAATTATGCAGGCAGTTATGTAGAACAACAATACCTGCCCGACAAAATCCGCGATAAGGAATTCTGGCAGGCAGGCAACAATCAGCAGGAGGCAAGAATGGCCGAAAGGCTCGAGACTCTAAAGAAGCGCAGCGATAGCTGACGCAAATCAACGAAGCAGAAAACTATCTGAAAAGAAGCGGAACGTATTCCGACAGATAGTGCCTCCAGTTCGTCCATTCGTGGCCGCCTTTCGTCTCGACATACTTATATGGAATTGAATCCGCGTCAAGTTCGGCGCGGAATTTTTTATTGGCCTCATAAAGGAAGTCATCCTCTCCGATACCAATCCAGTACAGACGAACGCCATCGGTAAACTGACGCCTCACTTTGGCACGACGGTCAGAATACACCTCAGGCATCTCGACACGATTGAACTCGCGCGGATCGATCGCCGCAGAGAAAAGACCTACATAGCCAAACATGTCGGGATAGACAGCAGAAATGTAGAGCGAATGGAAACCTCCCATCGATAGTCCGGCAACAGCCCTTGAATTTTTGTCGCGCACAGTCCTGAAGTTGGAATCAATGAACTCAACGATTTCAGGAAAGTGACGCTCATACTCTCCGTCCATAGTATGCGGAAGATAAAAATCGGGTTGCTCAAGTCCGAGAGTCGAGTTGCCGGGCGCGGCATTCCGGGCCATGTTTCCGTTGGGCATCACAACGATCATCGGCTCGGCTTTACCCAGCGCAATAAGATTGTCAAGAATCTCAGCCGCACGTCCGAGCTGACTCCATGAAGTCTCGTCGCCACCCATCCCGTGCAACAGATAGAGTACAGGATAAGATTTGCCGGAGCCGAGATATCCATAGGGGAGATAGACGGTAAGTCTGCGGTCAGCGTCGTTGAAAGCAGACCTGTACCATGTGGTCATGACACTACCGTGCGGCACGTCAGAGACTCCATACAGACCGGCTGCATCACCGGGCACCATGACCATATTGCTTACGTTCGCCACATCGCGGACAACATGAACATTGGCCGGATCAGTCACCTCCACACCATCCACTATAAATTTATAAGTATAGAGATCAGATGCAAGAGAATCCATCTGCACTTCCCATACACCTTCATTCACACGCATAGGAATAACACCTGGAGCAGGCTGTGCAGAGGCATCGAAATCTCCTTTATTGAAACGCGCTACATTCCCGATAAGATATACTTTTTTAGCATCTAGAGCATACAGACGAAATCTGACAGATCCTTGGCCTGGATGTTCGGGCGAAACAATTTTAACCTGACCAGGCCTGATCGCCTCCTGCGCCATTACAGAAGACGCAAAAATAAGAGGGGAGAGAAGAAGAGTAAATTTCATTTTCATTTTCATTATATTCGATTTTAATGTTTGATTACTAAAATACATTCCACGAAATCACAGAAAAGGCAATGCACCAATATGACTACTTTTACAGAGCAAATCAAGAGTTCGAACAGAACGTCTCAAAAGTAGAATCGTCGTAATACACGGTTATATGTGTTACTTTCCGCGGATTTTGCCTCATTCTATCTATTTGCATTTGCAATTCGGCGATTTTATTTTCTGCATCAAGCAATTGTTTTTCTGCAATTTGCAATGCCTTAGAGGGGGGATTTAAGGCTCTGACGTTTGAATAATTCCGAACATCCTGGCAATCCCCCGCAATTCCCGAATCCTTAAAGCCAGAAAAACCATTCTCAACATCATTTTTTAAAAATCCGCCACAATCTGCAATATCTGCATCCGAAAGAGAGCCATCTACTCCTGGATCTCCGTGCGGGTCAGACCGAAATCGAGCGGAACAAGCGGGATCTTCAGATTCGCTGACAGAATCAGTCTCGGACAATCGTGATGCAACAGTCCGCATACCACCCTCACCAAACAAAAGCCAAAGAACCGACAAATCTGGGAAAGCACGATGAATCTGACCGATGATCACATCACTGACTTTCTTGTTTCTTCCGCTAAGCAACTGCGACAGGCTCGGTTTGGGAATTCCACACTTGTCGGCAAACTGAGAGTGCGACAAACCCTCAGAGTCGATGAACCCTTTTAGACGAATCGCAACATTGTCGTTATCCATATCTCAAATTTCAAATTTGTAATCAGAATGCAAATGTAATGATAATTTTGCAAATTTGCAAAATTATCTTCACAAATTCACACGCATTGTATTTTGCAAACACCATGCTTTTCAGTCCTTAAAACCACACCTAAACGACCAAAACTAAGCTAAAATATGCTTTAGCAATGAGTCCTACAAATACATGTTTCAGGATAATACCTTGCCATTCCAACAACAATTACCAAACAGCCCAATTTTACCATCGATTTATTTCCAATAACTTTTAAATATCGCACTATTACATTGATTTTAAGCAATATATAATCAATGTTACAGAATGTTAAATCATAAAATTTGCAATTCAAAGATAATTTCAAATGTAAATTTCAATTATGTAAATCACGATTACCAAACACAAATTATTCCCGTTTGTGATCAAGTCAGCACCCATTACAATCGCAAACATATCAATTTAAAACATTGAGGTTGCATTTGAAACTTCATATTTGTAAAATCAAAATCTATGTTAGATTTCACCCACTATGAATATCCCAATTTGACCAATTCAACAAAGCCATTAAGAAACGCCACTCCCCCACCTTTCAAAATGATTTTCAAGAATCTGATTTTTCCAGAACCAGATTCAACGAGAATTTGAAAATCTCGAGGAATTGCCGGAATCAAGAATTTCAAGCGATTCTCAGAGCCTTTAAAGCAAACTCAAACAATGATAAATCCGCTTATTCCAACCCCTTATTAATTTGAAACAATCAGTAGATTTTCTTCAAAAATAGCTAATTTTAGACAAAAAGCAGTATTATCTGACATTAATAATACAGAATAACGTTCGCACAACTGTGTTTGGCAAGAAGTCAATTCTTTGCCTGCCCGGCACCGGAAAAGCCGATCCTAAAAATGAATAATCCGCAGACAATTACTGCATACACCTTAATGCCTACAACAAGTAATAAAACTGAAAAACTCGCAATAAAAAAAAGCTTCGGAGAAATCTCCGAAGCCATACAACATGCAGCAATATCAGTTCCGCTTCTCAGTCGAGCATCAGACAGATCGAGGCATTGATCGACGGAATGCCGAACGCTTCTGTAATTAGATTGTCTGTATCGTTTCTGCGGAAAAGGATCTCCCCTATGTCGCGTTTAGACATCACATGCGCGATCTGAGAATGAGTCAGAGTTTCAGATGCAAGATTTTTTATCCTGAGCCTTCCGTCGCGGACTTCTATCTGCTCAAAAGAACCCGCATCATCGGCTTTCACGAGAATCGAATATTTCAGATCACGCCTACACTCGGCCTGAAATTTTAAAATCTCAGAAAAATCGAGAATCCTGACCATACCATAAACCTTTGCATGGGCAGCAAGAGAATATACGCGTTCGGTAATCGAGACAGCACCGGTTTGCGGCGCATCTTTCATAAAGGAACCATATGTGCGCATCCACAAAGCCGATCGATCCATTTCGATCGATGAGAGATAATGTCTTATCGCCATATCGGGATTGGTTTTCTTGACCGATCCGAGCACCTTGTATTTGCTCGCGATGTCGGTAGAGAACAATTTGACAATCTTGACCGCGCCGTCCGAGACAGTCGAGAAAGCTGCAGCAGTGATCTCACCGTCTGAATTTGTGACGTAATGTATCTGTCCACGATCAATCACATTTTCATTTATGAGCAGACGGATATCGCGGTCGCCATGAATTATCTGGAGATCCTGCTGCACATCCTCGACACTTCTTATCAACGCCCTGATTCCTTCTCTGACCACCTCTGCGTTGTCGGCCATCCGGTCAAAAACGGATGCATTCAGAGACATGAAATAGCGTCTTTTTAGCTCTGCCACCTTCTCCTTCTGCTCCATCAGAATTGACTCATACTCCCGGTCAAAGTCGTGCAAAGACGTATAATTATCTATTACCCGGTAGAAAGCATTGACATAGTCGCGGTCGCGGTAATACTTGCGCAGACTTTCGTCGGCGGGGATCAGGAAGGTGAATGCGAACCCCGCCTCACGAGCCTTGTCGTTGACCCTATCGAGCAGACGCGTCATGATGCCACGGGAACGGTACTGCGGCTTTGTTGCAAGACCACAAAGATAGAGTCCGCGTATCTTGCGCGAGGCATTTCCAAACTCATAAGGAATGCCAACCAGTCCAGCCACAACATCGCCACCCGTTTCCTCACATTCAGAAAAACAGGGATCGTAATAGTTGTCGAATATAAGCGAGACGTAATCGTCAGAGTCATGAAATGTGTCTTTCCACAACTTCGAAAGCTTATTTTTAAGTTCTTTGGAATCCATTTATCAGACGTCCTTTTAATGGCTTGTTTAATAAGTGCTTGTTTAATAATAAATGTTACCGCCAGATTGCCATACACCGAGCGGATTTTCGCATGCGATGATAATACTTATTACTAAACGAACTTTGACTTTCAAATATACGAAAAATAATTTGAATACAACTACAAAACATTCAAAACCCTACAAATTGAAAAGATAAGCTGCCGCTGTCACCCAGAATAGCAGACAATGCGGAATCTGAACCATCTGTGATGCAAAGCGTTTTCTAAAGTGTAGTAAAGCCTCCACCGGATGCCGATATATCACAGCATATCACCGGAATTTCGAATCTACCGCATCATGCGGCACAGACGGTGAATATGTGAAAAATGACTTGCAAATGAAACTTATCTCAGCTATCTCAATTGCCTTGATGGCAGTCAGTAGCCTCTTCGGCATGAAGGGCCTTTATGGTCGCCTGAGCGCCACCAATGACTCTGCGGCAACCGAAAGCGAATCAATATCTGACTTTGAAAAGGCCATCCAGATCATAAAGAAATATGAAGGGATGCACCAGCCAAGACACTGGCCGTTTGTAGGATATGGTCACAAGGTGCTTAGAGGAGAGACATTCAGCCGAACAAAGACAATGACCGAGGCTGAAGCCGAAGCATTGTTAAGAAAAGATCTTCTGAAGAATTGCGCGGCATTCCGCCAGTTCGGAGCGGATTCACTGCTTCTCGGCGTA
Organism: Muribaculaceae bacterium; assembly: GCA_009775355.1. Classification (GTDB taxonomy): domain Bacteria; phylum Bacteroidota; class Bacteroidia; order Bacteroidales; family Muribaculaceae; genus Lepagella. Next base: position 40,345 of record VSPN01000005.1, on the reverse strand, counting down.
CTCGCATACAACATCGGCAGCGGAGCCACGTCCCGGTCATCGGTCGTAAGCAAACTTAAGGCGGGAAATCGCGATATATATGAGAATTATATTGCACATTGCCGCTTCAGAGGCAAGCCTCATTCACAGATACAAAGACGCAGGATCGAAGAGTTCAAGACCTTGTTTGTCAAAGATCCCGAAACCACCGCCATGCAGCCTCAGAGCCGGGCACACGCCTTTTCCTCTCCTCAGGGAAACGCTTCATTACTGACGCAAGGATACAGCAAGTCATACTCACATAACGAGAACCGCAACAGATATTTTTTCACTACAAACAAAATGATGGCATGTTTACAAAAGTATCAGCAATATTGATGGCCATGATCACCGGCGCACTCCTGACCGGATGCGGAAACAGATCGTCATCGGAATCAAATGTAGAGGAAGTTGAAAACTGCGACTCTCTCCCGACAACTATAAAACTGCTTGTCCGCGCAGTGGCAGACAACGACAGCATCGGATTCGCCAGACTTGTGACATACCCGATACAACGTCCATATCCGCTTCACGACATAGACAGTGCCGGCCAGATGAAATCATATTACAAAGAAATGGTTGATGATTCTCTGCGCGACATCATTGTCAAAGCAGCTCCCCGGCGCTGGAAAGAATATGGATGGCGCGGATGGAGTCTTGATGACGGACAGTATATCTGGATAGATGAAGGCATCTATGATGTGCATTATATTTCACAGAAAGAAATAAAAAAGCTTGACAGTCTTACTGACGAAGAAATCAGAAGCATAGAACCGAGCATACGAGAAGGCTGGTTTCCGGTGCTATGTCTGCGCAATGACGGAAACGGCAACATATATCGCGTGGATTCGAACTTCAGAGGACACAATCATCACAAAGAGGGGAAACACTACCGCATGGCCGTTTACGGGCCAGCGAATGATCTCAGAGGCCTTCCGGCTCAGCTTCTCGAAGGCGTACTTGAGAACGGAGGATCGGCAAACACTGTCATATACCGCTTTGTGGTCCGTCCAGGCGAGGAATTGCTTCTTGAGCCCGAGTCTCCCGAAACGGGATCGCCCGTCCTGATCGAGCACAACGATTCTGTGGTGCCTTTGCGCCGGGCCTACTGGCATGAACTTGTAAACACACCTAAATAAAAAACACACTAATCACAAAACACTTGATCTTATGGATAAGAAAAGACTTACCGCAGAAAACGGACGAGCTGTAGCCGACAACCAGAATGTACAGACAGCAGGACCCAGAGGACCCGTCACCGCTCAGAACCCGTGGTATCTTGAGAAAATCGCCCATTTCGACCGAGAGGTGATTCCCGAACGACGGATGCACGCCAAGGGTTCGGGGGCATTCGGAACATTCACTGTCACCAATGACATAAGCGAGTTCACCCGGGCTTCGATATTCTCTAAAGTCGGGAAACAGACACCGTGTCTTGTCAGATTCTCCACAGTTGCCGGCGAACGGGGAGCCGCCGATGCGGAACGCGACATACGCGGCTTCGCCATGAAATTCTATACAGACGAAGGGAACTGGGATCTGGTAGGCAATAACACCCCTGTGTTTTTTCTTCGCGATCCGCTGAAATTTCCTGATCTCAACCACGCCATCAAGCGCGATCCGCGCACCGGCATGCGTAATCCGACCGCAAACTGGGACTTCTGGACTCTTCTTCCAGAAGCACTTCACCAGATAACGATCACCATGTCGCCACGCGGCATACCGGCCTCATTCCGCCACATGCACGGATTCGGCAGCCACACCTACAGCTTCATTGACCGGAACAACAGGCGGACATGGGTAAAATTCCATTTCCGCACACTCCAGGGCATAAAAAATCTGACAGATCAGGAAGCGGAAGCCATTATAGCGAAAGACCGCGAATCTCATCAACGCGATCTTTTCGATGCCATCGAACGCGGAGACTTTCCCCGGTGGAAACTACAGATCCAACTAATGAGCGAGGATGAAGCCAAGGAATATGGCATCAATCCTTTTGATCTTACAAAAGTATGGTATCACAAAGACTTTCCGCTGCGCGATGTCGGAATTCTTGAATTGAACCGCAATCCGGAGAATTTCTTTGCCGAAATCGAACAGGCGGCGTTCAATCCGGCCAACATTGTCGACGGCATAGGATTCTCGCCCGACAAAATGCTTCAGGGAAGGCTGTTCTCCTATGGCGACGCCCAGCGATATCGTCTTGGGGTGAACAACAATCTCATCCCCGTCAACCGTCCACGGTGTCCGTTCCACGCATACCACCGCGACGGACAGATGCGCACAGACGGCAACTACGGCTCAACTATAGCCTACGAGCCTAACAGCTATGGGGAATGGCAGGACAATCCAGCACTCCGGGAACCACCGCTTGAACTTCATGGCGCGGCTTATACATACGATGAGCGAGAGCTTGACGATGACTACTACACACAGCCCGGCAAACTGTGGCGTCTGATGACAGATGCCGACAAGAAAGCCACATGCGACAACACTGCGGCACAGATGAAGGATGTTCCTCTTTTCATCAGACAGCGACATGTCCGGGCATGTCACAACGCCGATAAAGAATACGGCGCAATGCTCGCCGCCGCACTGGGCATAGATCTTGAAGAGGCTCTTGTAGCCGAAGATCCGGCACATCCCGTCTGGGACAAGCGCACGACAGTAAAGTAACAACGCTTACCCTATCCCGGCAGAGGCCTGAATCCACTAACAGCAAGCCGAATTCCGTGTACACGGAATTCGGCTTGCACATTCCTTATGAAGAGGATCAGCACACAATATTATGTTTTCAGCACATTTCATAGTCTATTATGATTTTATCGCTAATTTTGCATGTGTCTATCTAAAAAGTGGCATACCAAGTACTACACAAACTTTCAGAACAAGAATTGAAGCGGCAACAGAATATTGCCCTTTCCGGCCACAAACATCAATGCATGTTATGGCATAAAAAGACTCTGAACCACCTTTTACGTTTGGTGATTCAGAGTAAAATAGCGTTTCTGATGTTGATGTTGTTCCTTACGTGGAGCATACGAGACTCGAACTCGTCACCTCTTGACTGCCAGTCAAACGCTCTAGCCAGATGAGCTAATGCCCCTTTTGCTTTGGAAAATATGGAGAGGATCGGTCAATCCTGTTTTCCTCTTGCTCTGCAAAGATAAGGCATTTTTTGTTAATACACAAAAAAATCGCGAAAAAATTTGTAACTTTTTCGCGATTTTATTGTTGTAGGAGGGTTTGAAATTATACTTCCCTTTTACCACTGGCCTGAGTCGAGAATATCAGATCGTATGCTTGGAAAAATCGGGTGATTCAGGATGATTTGGAGAGGCCTGCTATCGGGATGTCGGGGAGGCGTCACTTGAAGGTGTCGGGGAGGTCGTTCTCGTACAGGACTGTATCGCCGGGAGCCAGAATAGAGGCAAGCACTTGCTGCGCTTCGTTGAAATCCGACACTTCGTGAAGATTCTCTTTGTTGAATCCTGATTCATTTACACCCTCGACAATCGCCTTTCGATTGTGCTCTCCCACCACTATCACAACATCAAGTTTCTCGCCGGCATGACGGCCGAATGCTTTGTTGAGGGCGTGTTGCTCTGTGCCGAGTTCGATCATGCCCGGAGTGACAATGATCCGCTTGCCATCGCGGAAATGAGACAGGACATCGACTGCCATTCTCGAACCCGCGGGGTTCGAGTTGAACGCGTCATCGATTATCGTCACACCGCCGGGAGTTTTTTTAATGCTCAGACGGTGCTCGACCTGTTCGATCGACGCGACCGCATATCTGATCTTTTCAGCAGGCACACCAAGACGCAGCGCAATTATAACGGCTGCCAGAATATCCGAGACGTTGCATTCGCCAAGCAGACGAGTCTCGAGTTCGAGTCGGAATCCGTCGGGACCCTCCACGGTGAAGAATGTTCCGTCGGGAGTATAGCGCACGTCAGCAGCTACATAATCGCATCCTTCGGTGGAAACGATGCCGTAACGGAGAGCAGGGACATTGCCAACAGTCCTTTCTGCACACGGGGCGAAGTCATTGTTGATGACAGCACATCCGTCGGAGGGCAAAGCATCAACAAGTTCGAATTTGGTGGAGCATACATTCTCCAACGTCTTGAACGACTCCAGATGCATCGGGCCGACCGCCGTAACAATTCCCATCTCCGGGTGCACGATATCGCATATCTCTTTAATATCTCCTTTTTGCTTGGCTCCCATCTCGCAGACGAATATCTGGTTGTAGGGCTTGAGATACTCGCGTATGGTGCGAACCACGCCCATTGGCGTGTTGTACGATCCGGGGGTCATAAGCACATCGAACTCTTCCGAGAGGATACGGGTAAGATAGTGCTTGGTGCTTGTCTTGCCGTAGCTTCCGGTGATGCCGACAACTCGAAGATCAGGCATGGATCTCAGAATCCGGCGTGCGTCATTGATATATCCGCGCTGTATTGCCTTCTCGACCGGCACAAGCAGCATGTGGGCCAGAAGCATGACCGCCCACGACAGGATACCGACAAGCATCATGTAGCCCACCGTCACAGCAGGCGCGGAATAAATGCCGACGGAATGTCCGGCAGTACACAGCCCCACTGCCACGCCGCCACCCAGAGCAAGAGCAGCCGTCAGAGAATAGAGACGCCAGACACGGCGAGTCATGACGAGCGGTTTCTTCGACTTCCTACGCAGGATGAGGAATATCTTTGTCAGGCTGACCACCGCCACAACGAAAGCGGAGAGCCTTATGTCGAGCAACTGCGGAGCCATCAGCAGGAAAAGGCATGCCACATCTACCAGCCGCCACGAACTTCCGAGCCTCGGGCGCAGCCATTTCCAATAGCGGGAGAACCTGTAGCTGTTCTGCTGAAACATCTGCAGGTCATACTTGAAATTGAGCGTCATGTATATGGCGCAGATCACATAGATTACAATAAAATATGTCATATTTACTGATTCAAAAGTTCATACAATCCTGTCACACCGACAGATCCTTCTTGAAAAATTCTCTCATGACCCGTCTGAACGCAGGCGCATTGTCGAGAAAAGAATAATGGCCGGCATCAGGAAAAACCACAAGTCCCGCATCGGGAATATGCTTCTCCATATACTTAGCGTCAGAAATGGGAGTAGCGGTGTCCTTCTCACCCCACACAAGGAGCGTCGAAGCCTTGATCATAGGCATGACATGCTTCAGATCCTGATTGACACATCGGCTCATGACCGCTCTCATCACTGGCGAGGAATTGCGGTAATCTGCACTACCGGCACGTCCGCGCCAACGGTCCACAAGTCTCTGCCCGGTCTTGCGTCCACACAGAACCGGAAGAATCTTCCGCGCTACCTTGAACGAATACACCTTTATATAATAAGAGAGCGCACGCCTCGGCTTAATTCCGGCTCCGTCGACGAGCACCATGCGGCTGATACTATTGCGCGAAGCCATCAGCAGACCGATGCGACCTCCGAATGAATGTCCGATCAGCACCGGATCATCTATACCCTCCATATCGCAGAAGTGTTCGACAAGACGCGTGTACTCGTCGACACCCCAGGGCACAGGCGGCTCATCGCTCTGCCCATGTCCGGGAAGATCGAGATTATAGACCCGCATGCCCTGCTCGATGGCCACCGCGATGCTTCTGACGGTCGTGTGGTCGCAGCCCCAGCCGTGCATGAGCACGACAGGCGGACGGCCTTCCGGGCCGGTGAGATCATAATGGATCTTCAGTCCATCAATAACAATATCTTTCTCCATAGAATAAGTATAAGGGCAGTCACGAGACAAGCCCGCAGCCACCAAACTGCAAAATTAATCAAATTAGCACAACTACACCAAGCCGCGTCTCCGTTTTTGCAAGATTTTTGCAGGTGTCAGACAAGAATTCACGATAAATCACGCAGACCGCCGGAAAAAGCATGCGAAGAGAGAGAACCATAAATTTCAAAAAATCGGGTCAAACACAGGCAAAACATATGGGAAACAGGTTTGAAAAATCCGCAAAAATTTTGTATCTTTGCATATTGGAGGAGAAGACGGAAACGAAAAACAATCCGGCATCCGCAGTCGAGAATCAATTAAAGGTCTGAATCAAACAGTTATGGCAAAGAAATGGAATTATCAACCCCTGACCCTGCAACAGAAGGAAGAGGCTGACAGGATGACACCACGGTGCGGCGGCATACCCGCCATCGCCGAGTTGCTCGTGAGGCGAGGCGTATCGACACCCGAAGGTGCCGACGCGTTCTTCACCCCGTCGCTCAACGACCTCCACGATCCGTTTCTTATGCCCGACATGGACAAGGCCGTAACCAGGCTCAACCGTGCTATGGGCGCCAAGGAACGCATCATGATCTATGGCGACTACGATGTAGACGGCACCACGGCTGTCGCACTTGTCTACAAATACCTTCAGAACTACTACTCGAATGTAGAATACTACATACCGACACGCGATGACGAGGGCTACGGAATCTCGATGAAAAGCATCGACTATGCGGCAGAGAACGACGTGCGTCTGATAATCGTGCTCGACTGCGGCATAAAGGCTATTGAGGAGATAACCTATGCACGGACCAAAGGGATCGACTTCATTATCTGCGACCACCATGTGCCCGACGAGACCCTTCCTCCGGCCGTGGCGATACTCAATCCGAAAATGCCCGACACCACCTACCCATGCACACATCTGAGCGGCTGCGGAGTGGGTTTCAAGTTCATGCAGGCCTTCGCCCAGAGCAACGGTCTGGGCATCCACAACGAGCTTGAGTCGATGCTCGACCTTGTGGCCGTCTCGATCGCATCCGACCTTGTGCCTATCGTAGGCGAGAACCGTATCATGGCCTATCACGGCCTGCGGCGTCTCAACTCCAATCCAAATCTCGGACTTCGCAGCATAATCAGACTCTGCAAACTCACCAACAAAGACATCACCATAAGCGAAGTCATCTTCAAGATCGGCCCCCGCATCAACGCCTCCGGACGCATGCAAAGCGGCATGGAGACAGTCGATCTGCTCGTAAGCCGCGACCTGCACGAGGCATTCGAACGGGGCAAGGACATCGACCAGCACAACCGCGAGCGCAAGGAGATCGACAAAAAGATAACCGACGAGGCCAATGCGCTCATCGAGAAGAATGTCGGCATAGTCAACGGCAAACGCTCGATCGTGATTTACAACCGCGACTGGCACAAAGGTGTGATCGGAATAGTCGCATCGCGCCTCACCGAACTATATTACAAGCCTGCAGTGGTTCTGTCGCAGGCGAACGGCCTTGCCACCGGGTCGGCACGCTCCGTGCAAGGTTTCGACATATACTCCGCGGTCAACGACTCGCGAGACCTTCTTGAGAACTTCGGCGGCCACACATACGCCGTCGGCCTGTCGCTAAAAGAGGAGAACATACCGGAATTCACACGCAGGTTTGAAGAGTATGTGGCAGCCAACATCCTGCCCAACCAGCTTGAGCCGCATCTCGACATCGACGCAGAGATCGAATTTGCCGACATCACTCCGGAGCTGGTAGCGATGCTTCGCAAATTCAATCCGTTCGGTCCGTGCAACCAGAAACCGGTGTTCCGCTCGAAAAACGTATTCGACTTCGGCACCAGCAAGCTCGTCGGCAAGAACCTCGAGCATATCAAACTTGAGCTTGAAGACAACAGCACAAGCCACGTCATCAACGCCATAGCCTTCAACATGGCCCAGTATTTCGAGCATATCCACGCCCACAAGCCCATCGACATCTGCTACACCATCGAGCAGAGCAAGCGAGGCGGCAGCCATGACTCGATCCAACTGATGATACGCGACATACGACCGTCTGAGACCAAGAAGTGACATGACCAGATGGATGCTCTCGCCACACTCAGACGGCACTGGGGATACGACAGCTTCAGACCGCTCCAGAAGGAGATAGTAGAGTCTGTGCTTGCCGGTCACGACACACTCGGGCTTATGCCCACCGGCGGCGGCAAATCCATAACATTCCAGGTGCCGGGTCTCATGCTGCCCGGCATAACGATAGTCATCACCCCACTCATCTCGCTGATGAAAGACCAAGTCGACAATCTGCGGCGGCGTCACATCAAGGCCGTATCGCTCCACTCGGGCATGACACGCAGAGAGAAAGACATGGCATGCGAGAAACTCGTCAACGGGGGCGCCCGGTTTCTATACGTATCGCCAGAACGTCTCGGCAACGACAGTTTCACCGCACTTATGAGACGTCTCAACGTCAGTCTCATCGTGGTCGACGAGGCGCACTGCATATCTCAATGGGGATATGACTTCCGCCCGTCCTACCTCAACATCTCCAGACTACGCGACACGAAACCCGGGGTGCCCGTAATGGCACTCACGGCCACTGCGACACCAGAAGTGGCCGACGATATCTGCCTTCGCCTCGGCATGCGGACTCCCAACGTGTTCCGCATGAGCTTCACACGCGACAACATAAACTACATAGTGCGTCCGGCCGAGACCAAGATCAGCGAGGTCTTCCACATACTCAGCCGTACGGCCGGCACAGCCATAGTCTATGTCCGCAGCCGGAAGCGTACCGCAGAGATAGCCGACTATCTTCTGTCGGCCGGCATATCGGCCGCAGCCTACCACGCAGGACTCAGCCACGAACTTAAAGAGGAGCGACAGAACTCTTGGAAGAACGGCACGATCCGCGTCATGGTTGCGACAAACGCCTTCGGAATGGGTATCGACAAGCCAGATGTCCGCGTGGTGATACACTACGATCTCCCCCCGAGCCTTGAGGAATACTATCAGGAAGCGGGGCGCGCAGGGCGCGACGGAGAAAAAAGCTACGCTGTCCTGCTTACCGCCCGCACTGACCGGGGCGTAATGCGCAGGAGAGTCACTGAAGCATTCCCGGCACGCGACATAATAAAGAAGATATACGAACGAGTGTGCAATTCATTGCACATATCTGTCGGAGAAGGATACGATACACTGAAAGAATTCGATATCGAGAAATTCTGCGATACGTTCGGCTACCAGCCCCGCCAGTGCCGCGCCGCCCTGAAGATACTTGAACAGGCCGGCTATCTGGAATACATGGAGGAAGCAGATCGGCGTGCGCGCGTCACAGTGACCTGCGACCGTGAGGAACTGTACCATCTAAAATGCCTCTCCCATCTCGCCGAACGCGTGCTCACCTGCCTGCTGCGCGGCTACACCGGGCTTTTCACCGACTATGTCTGCATCAACGAAGCCACAATAGCGAGAGCACTCGACACCTCGGAGCGTGATGTCTATGAGGCGCTCCTCGAGCTCGGGCGGTCCGGCACAATCAGCTACATACCTCGCAGCCGTATGCCGCTGATGTACATACCCACATCGCGAGAGGAACCTCGCTACCTTCAGATCGGACGCGACATATACGAGGTGCGTAAAGAGATCATGAGCCGGCGCGTCGAAGCCATGATCGACTATGCGTTCAATCCGCGAATATGCCGTGAAAACCGGATGCTCGAATACTTCGGGGAAGTGCGGAAGAAAGAATGCGGACGATGTGACACATGCCGCGGACGCCGCAAAAGCGAAGCCGACGATCCCCGCGTCATGATAACACGCGTGCTCGACTACATGAACCGTCATCCCGAAGGGGTCGACCTCAGAATACTCGACCACGACCTGCGAGCCTCCCGCACGCCTCTCGCCGAAGCCATCAGCTGGCTGACCGGAGAAGGCCACATCACCATAACCGACGGTTACGTCAGACTGACACTCGAAACAGACAGGCAAATACAGAAATGACAGGACTTGCAGACTGCAACAACTTCTTCGTGAGCTGCGAACGCGCTCAGAATCCGCAGCTCGAGGGCCGTGCCGTAGTGGTGCTGAGCAACAACGACGGTTGCGCCGTGGCCCGCAGCAACGAGGCCAAGCGGCTCGGCGTCAAGATGGGACAGCCCGCCTTCGAACTGCGCGAACTGATCACATCGGAGCAACTTATCGCACTTTCAGGCAACCACACACTCTACCGCGACATCAGCCTGCGGATCCACGACATATTCCGACGGTATGCTCCAGACACCACGGACTACTCGGTCGATGAGGCATTTCTTGACATGACGGGAATACCCGACTCCGAACTTCCCGGAATCGGAGCGGCCATTGTCAAGACGTGCATGGAAGAGGAGCGTATACCAGTCACAATCGGATTCGCCGCCACCAAGACCCTGGCCAAGATCGCTACCGAACGGGGAAAGAAAGCGGGAGAAAGAGTAGTCATGCTCACAGACCAAGAAGAAATCGGAAAGATACTGTCAGACATGCCGATCGGCGATCTCTGGGGGATAGGGCGACGACTCGCAAAACGCATGTATCTTGCCGGAGTCCACACCATAGGAGACTTCGCACGCAAGGAACTCATATGGGTGCGCGGAGAACTCGGAGTGCACGGCGAGCGCAGCTGGCGCGAACTGCATGGCGAGCCGTGCATCGAACTCGCACATGCCTCACGCACGCTTCAGGAGTCGGTGAGCGAGACACGCACATTTCCGACTGATATCGGCGACTTCGACTATATACGATCACGGATAGTGATCTACAGCACTGATGTTGCCCGACGACTCAGAGCCATGAAAGGGGTCTGCGGCGTGGTGAGCGTATTTATGGCCACAAACCGCTTTCACCGCGAGCGCGGTTATATCACACCGTCGGCATCCGTAAGACTCGATCCACCCACAAGCGACACCAACGTCATAGCCGACACTGCAGTCAGAATCTCAGAGAGCATATTCGACCCTGCCTACAGATACAAACGCGCCGGCGTGACACTTTCAGAAATAATTCCCGAACGCGAAGCTGCCCCCTCGCTGTTTGAAGATATGGAGGCGCGGCGTCTCGCAGCCGCAAGATCACGCCGACTCATGGAGGCTGTCGATCGGCTTAACCGCGATTGCGGATCAAACGTGCTCGGACTTGCCACCAGGCTGGACAAAGGGTACAATGAGAGCAACGACAGATACGTCAATTCGTTCGGCCCAGCCAAAAAATATTGACCCGATGTCAGATTATTGACAATAAAGAAAAGAAAAACAAACACTTTTTGAGTATTTATAAAAGATTAAACGACTTCGGTATTGTGTGATCACAAAAAAAGTGTTAATTTCGAAAAAACTACAACCCTTCTATCCCTAACACCACACTACAATGAGAAAAATCAGACTTTCGGTGGCAGCAGTGCTGATTGCGGGCACGTCGCTTGTATTCACATCATGCATCGGCTCGTTCGGACTTACCAACAAAGTGATATCATGGAACCGCAACATCGGATCCAAGTTCGTCAACGAACTCGTGTTTCTCGCATTCTGGATTCTTCCCGTATATGAAGTCACGGCACTCGCCGATGTGCTCGTCATCAACTCCATCGAATTCTGGAGCGGCACCAATCCGCTCACGGCTTCAGTCAAGACCGTTGACACCGACCACGGCCGCTACATGATCGCATGCGACGGCAAAGGCTACACCGTGACCAACGAGACAACAGGCGAAGAGGTACGCCTCAATTTCGACGAGACAGAGCAGACATGGAGCGTCGGTCTCGCCAACGGAGAGGAACTGCCGTTCATGACATTTGTCGACACATCGCACGTCAGGATGCTGACACCCGGCGGAGACTACCTTTCAGTCGAGCTTTCGGAGAGCGGCCTGATGGCCTACGAAGCTGCCGCAGGCATGCTTCCCATGGCATCGAAATAAAAAAAAAGACAAGGCCCGCATCTTTTTGGCGAAATTTTTGTTAATAAGTATAAACAGGAAACAATCATCAAACACAAATAAACAAACTGCAAGTTATGAAACCACTGCATGTAATCCTTTCAGTAATCGGAGGCGCCGTAGCAGGCGCGGCAATCGGTCTTCTCATCGCACCTGAAAAGGGAGAGGACACCCGCTCGAAAATCATAAAGATCCTCAAAGAGAAAGGCATCTGCCTGAAGAAAAACAAGATGGAGGAACTTGTAGACGAGATCGAGGACCAGATCGAAAAACATATCTAAACACAAAAAAAAGAAAAGACATGAGAGCACTCACACTGATATCGGCATTTCTGGGCGGAGCCATCGTGGGCTGCGGCGCAGCACTTCTGTTCACCCCCGAGAAAGGCTCGGATCTTAGAAGCCGCATAGTTGATCTTCTGCGCAAGCGCGGCATCAAGATCAGCGACTCCGAAGTCGACGCGCTTGTGGCTGAACTCTCGGCAACCGAGTGACACGCCCGTCAGGATGACGAGACCACATGCGGGCTTTCCGGCCTCAGGCCGGAAGGCCCGCATACTATAATATAGTATAGCATATGCCGTTATAATACTAACACTACTAACATTGCCTATGAAAGTCAATCTCATCGAAGAGATACGCAGCATAATCGATCAGTCAAAGACATGGCTACGACTCGAACTTGAATACGCAAAACTGACAATCGCCGAAAAGCTGACGCTTCTTATGTCGACCCTGATTCTCGGTTTCGTATGTCTTCTGCTTGGAGTCGTGGTTCTCATCATGCTTGCATTCTCGCTTGCCGAGGCTTTCAGACTGATTATGAACCCGGCACTCGCCTACCTTTCGACAGCCGGAGCCATATGCGTTCTGCTCGCACTTTTATATCTGTTGCGTAAACCCCTGCTGCTTAACCCTATAGCCAGACTAATCACCCGCGTGTTTTTTGACAGGAAACATTAACCCTCCAGACGTTAATAACTATGAAAGATAATAAAAAGAATCTTCTCGCTGAATCCGGAGATACGGAAGCTCCGTTCAAAGGATACACAATGGAGGAACTCCGTTACCAGCGCGCCATGATGGCTTTGCGAAAAGAATTCTGCAAGACCAAAGTCATGCAGTCTGTCGAGACGCTTCGGCCTGGCTCTAAAGGGAAAGGAAAGTCAGGAGGCGGATCTAAACTTGCTCTGGCAGGCAAGATAGCGTCTACCGTCTTCTCTCATATGAACACACTCGACTACATACTTATGGGCATATCGCTCTTCGGCACAGCCAAGAAAGGCATTCGTCTCATAAGAGGTAAAAATTAATATTATCAACCATTTTATAAAGTCCGCCTCATCAGGGTGGACTGTTTATTTTCATGAACGATTATTACAGTGTAAGAATAGATGCCAGGCCATGCACGGCTGATATCACAGACCTGATGGCGGCATTTCTCGCCGATGCAGGATTTGAATCTTTCGAACCGGATGCAAACGGTCTGACGGCATATATAGGTGCCGCGTCCGGCGACGGTGCGCTTGCCGCCCGCGAGGCTCTTTCGGATTTTCCGATGGAGACGCGTCTCGAAATCTCGCAGCAGCTTGTCAAGGGTCAGGACTGGAACGAAGAGTGGGAGAAGCATTACTTCAAACCGATCCTGATAGACGGGCGGTGCGTTATCCATTCATCATTCCACACCGACATACCTGCGGCGGAATACGATATCGTGATAGACCCAAAAATGGCATTCGGCACAGGCCATCACGACACAACATCGCAGATGGTAAGACACATTCTTGCCTCCGACCTCGAAGGTCGCAGCGTGATCGACATGGGGACCGGCACCGGGATTCTCGGCATACTGGCCGCCATGCGGGGAGCCTCCGGCGTAACAGGCATCGAGATAGACCGTCCGGCCTATGAGAACGCCATTGAGAACGTAGCACTCAACGGAGTCCGGATGAACCTTATACATGGTGATGCCTCCTCGCTTGCCGGACTCGGACCGGCAGACTTTCTCTTCGCCAACATCAACCGCAACATCATTCTGGGCGACATCGACCGCTACGCCGCACACCTCAAATCAGGCGGCACAATGCTGCTCAGCGGCTTCTATGAAGAAGACACGCCCATGATAGCCGAAGCGGCGTCGCGCCACGGCCTCGAACTGGAGTCGCGCCTGATCAGCAACCGCTGGACAGCACTCCGTCTCGTAAAACGGTAAACTCAGAGTCAGACACCACTCATCAGTAAAGACAGCCTCCGCAAGACAGCCTCTCGCGGAGGCTCTTTTTTACGAAATATGTTTTCATAAGTATTGCGATTAAGAATATTTGCATTGTATTTGCGGTCAAAACTGCAGTATCATGCGAAGTCTTACTCTGACAGTTCTCCTGCTTGGCATCATGGGCATTATGACATGCCTGTTCTCATGTTCGGATTCACACACCCGGATTCAACTGGATACTGCCGAATCACTTGTTGATTCGGATCCGGACTCGGCTCTCCGGATTCTCCGCAAGATCGAGCTTCCGCGAAGAAAACATGAATCAGTCGAAGCACGATACAACAAGCTTCTGACCAAGGCCCGCCATAAGGCAGACTCTCTTCCGCTCGATGACTCGATCGCTCGGGTAGCGGCAGACTATTACGAACGCAAGAAAGACTCACGTAACGCGGCCAAAGCCCATTACCTCGCAGGAATATGCGATTATACAAACGGACACTATGCAAACGCAATGGTTTGTTATCTTTGATCTGACAAGCATGCGTCTACATCTAAAGATAAAAATGAAAGGTAAATCTCTTATCTGTTCGGCACTATTGACAATCGCGTGCACCATTGACAATTGTGTACACCATTTGTGTAAATGCCCAGACAATCATAATTATTCCTATCCCATCAAAGAACAAGGATCAACCATATACTGACCAATAATGCTACCGTCATGATACTCTCGATATACACGTTCCTATTTACTGAAAACGGCAAATACTATCTTTTCAATTCGGAGAGCCTTTACTTCTCCGAGATCTCTGAAGATCTATACGAAATTCTATATAACCACAGCTGGGATGAGCTGCCCGAAGAACTATTCTCTGAACTCAAGGAGAAAGGGATAATAGTCAATTGAGAAGAGAAATACACATTCTATTATGACTCACTGACACGATTTCTGACGGATGCATACGGCTCCAAACACATGTCGCTGATCATCGCACCTACAACCGGATGCAACTTCGAGTGTCCCTACTGTTTCGAGCCAAAGAAAAATCCACGGTCTGTCACAAAAGAGACAATCGACAAAATAATCGATTACGTCAACAACCAGAAAGAGATCGAGACTGTGTCGCTGACATGGTATGGCGGAGAACCTCTGCTGATGGCGGCAGAAATCGAAACAATTCACAAAAGGCTCAAATCGGAAACCGAAAAAAAGATCCAGTATCAGGAACTGATCTCCAACGCCTATCTCATCGACGATCATGTGATAGCCATATTCAAGGAGATCGGACTTGACAGAATCCAGATCTCGATAGACGGAATAAAAGAGAATCACGACAAAACCAGATTCCTCAAAGGAATCGGAACTCCGACATTCGACAGAATCATGGCCAACATCGAGAAGCTGGCTGAATCGATGCCGGAACTCGACATATCGTTGCGGGTCAACATAAATCGCAACAACCGCGATGATTTCGTAAAAATCTACGACATGTTCCGTAATGAGGAGCGTCACAGAAAGATATACCCCTACCCCGGCCTGATCAGAGAAGATGCGACGGGAGGAAACAAACTGTGCTATTCGTCGATAAATCCCTCGGAACTGACAGGCCTCTACAAGAACTCTACAAATGCTGGAACGACGTCAGCAGTCACGACAAGGTGATCGGAAGCATCGCTGACAACAGACGCCATAACTATCCACGACTGATGAGATACATGCACGAATGCAGTCCGTTTGACGAAGAATGCAAGCAATGCTTCGTATTTCCGATATGCGACGGGGGTTGCGGAATGCTGCGCTATCGCAACAGATTCGAAGGATCTGACTTCTTCTATTGTTCGGCATTCCGCGACAAAGAGAATCTTAAGCGCGCGTTGCTTTCTTCAACCGAAGAGAATCCCAACAAGGAGAAAAAGCAACTCAGATTATAAAAACAAGCACTTTTTGCAGAGATTATTTCTTTAAAATTTGCAAAAAAGCAATATTTTTTATTAAATTCACGCATCATTAACCTTGAAGTTGGCCAGTCAACTTCCACAATACCTCTCTGATATGAAAGAAATGATAATTAAAAACTTCAGACCGAGGCTCACCCCGTCGGAAAGCAATTCTGTAAGAGGAGGCATGGCATCATCGTGCGTATGCAACGGAGGTGCGTCATTCTCATGCGACTGCAACTCGCAGACATCGGAAAACACCTGTAACTGCAACGACACTGAAAGCTACGACTACGGCTGCTTCTCGCATTCAAACTGACACTGACAGATAATCCGGTTTCTTTCCGAAGAAAGAGAGAATCCGGATCATCCATCAATCGGCGGGATCGGGTTTCCGAAATTTCCGAGAAAAAACAAACAAATCTCACATCTAATCAAGCCGTTTTATCGGTTCTAACAACAATCTTATGAGATCCAGACTGTTATTTATCAATTTAGCGTTATTTTCGGCATGCGCGGCAGCACAGTCCACTTCCATTTCCGACAACACGGAACAGAACGATTCCACACAGTCCCGGGAACTGCAGGAAATTGTGATTGAAAGCAATACCCGCATGCTGGTAAAAAACGGTGCGATATACACTCCGACAACCGCAGAAAAAAACTCCGCGACCAACGCCGTGGATCTTATCGCGCGCATGCAAATACCACAGATCGATGCAGTAAGCGGAAGCAATTCGATCACCGACAGATTCGGCAACAATATCGATATTTACATAAATTATATGCCGGCAACAGAAGAGGAACTGCAAGGTCTTAAAACCTCTGACGTGGTGAAAGTGATGTATCTTGAGTCACCTCAGGATCCCCGCTTCAAAGGTGCGTTTAAGGTTGTGAACATCATAATGAAAGTCTACGAATTCGGCGGATATACAAAACTCAACGTCACTGAGCATGCACTTATCGGACTGTCAAGCAACGCGAGCGTATTCTCCAAATTCGCTTATAAGTCGATGACCTACGACCTTTATGTCGGAGCTATGAACTGGGATTCAAAACACTCAGGCTCCGAATCAAAGTCCGTTTTCAGAGGTCTCGCCGCCGTGGGCGATCCGGCCTCAGCCCCCGAAAGAAAGACCACTGTCGGAAGCTCAGGAATGACACAGGGCAATTATCCGGTTACATTCCGTGCAATCTACAATTCGAGAAATGTCACGATAGAGAACCGGCTCGGCTATACCCATTACGACATGAAGCGCAACCGCATGACGGGAACGCTCGAATGGGAACCTGACAACAGCCGCGACTATCTTTATGAGTCCGACTCTCCGTCAAGAGATAATTCCATAAACTATTTCGGCAATTACACGGTCTATCTTCCCGGACAATTTACAATCGGAATGATGCCGCGCATCAGCCACACACGTTCGCACAGCGACTATCTGTACACAACCGACATGCCGTTCTCGATCACAAGGCTAGCCAAAGAAAACACTCTCTTTGGCGGCGGAACCGTATATATAAGCAAACAGGCCGCCAACCATTATCTCGGAGCTCAGATACACGCCTATTCGCAGCGCAACAAGATCGATTACACAGGCAACACTGACTATCGCGACATTTTCACATGGAACAATATATATGGAGATCTCTTCTATTCATTCACGACAGACAAGATCCAAATCTCCCCTCGTCTCGGAATCGACTGGGAACACACCACAATGAATGGCAAGACCAATGTATCGCTGACCCCGAGAGCCCAGCTATACTTCACCTACGAACCCAACAACAAAAACTCAGTTCAATTCTTCGGCAAATACAGCAGGATTCCGACAGGAGCCACCTCCAAATCTCCCGACACACTTCAGGAAAACGAGCTTCTGTACTACAGAGGAAACCCTACGCTCGACAGCTATGATGAAATCACCGCGAATCTCGGATATTCCTTCATGCCGACCGACAACTTCAGCCTCTTCGCCTACGGAATGATGGATCGCTACAACAACAAACTGACCACATTATATTCGGCCTATCCAGGATATGACGCGCTGCTCCGCAACTACGTTAACAACGGAGACTTCACATATGCAAACGTTGGAGTATCGTTCAACTGGTCTCTGCTCAACCGATCGCTGAGACTATCGGCGTCGCCACGCATGGATTTCTACGACATGACCGGCACGTATTCAAAAAAACTCCAGCACTTCCAACTGTCAGCATCCGCGACATACTACATAAAAAACTTCTACTTCTCGGCGTTCTATTCACTGAGAAGCCGCGAGCTAAACAAAATAACCAATTCGACCGACACGCGTAATAGTCATTACTATCTTCAGGCCGGCTGGGGAAACGGCAAATGGAATCTGCGTCTCACAGCCTCGCGCTTCCTCAAGACCGACTGGATATATTCGATTTCGGAGATCAACGTTCCGGAATACTTCAGCAAAACCACGAGCTTCGGCCAGGCAGGCCATGCCGCAA
This sequence comes from Muribaculaceae bacterium, assembly GCA_009775355.1. Lineage (GTDB taxonomy): Bacteria > Bacteroidota > Bacteroidia > Bacteroidales > Muribaculaceae > Lepagella. The sequence continues at coordinate 21,941 of VSPN01000005.1, read as the reverse complement.
TAGCGTTTTACGTGGGCTATACATTCGGCTACGGAAAACAGATCAGGAGAGGCAACGAGATCGGAGCGACAGAAAAGGCTGAGTCGGCGATACTCAAATAACCGGATCCCGCACAATCAGTGCCAGATCTCCTATTAGCCCCCATCCCACAAAAATGTTAATGCAGGGACGGTGCGTTTTTTCGAGGAAATTCCGCAAGTTGAAGAGGGAATGGCATTCAAAGTCATTATATCAGAAAGACGCGATGCAATGCGGCATAGCATGTCTCGCCATGATCTGTCGTCACTACGGGCGCCGATACAGTCTGGGGCATCTTGAGTAATACTGCACGCCCACAGCCGAGGGCGTCTCGCTGAAAGGCATTTCAGACGGTGCCGCAGCTCTGGGATTTGAAACATCACAACCGACGAACTCATTCAGCTGCCGTTACCCTGCGTGCTGCACTGGGAGCAAAACCACTTCACGGTGCTCTACAAAGCTTCATCGAAGAGATTCCACATCGCAGACCCTGAAAAGGGCGCATCGCTTACAGCCGTAAGGAATTTGAAAACCGATGGCTTTCATCCGACACCTCAGCAGAAACGAAAGGCCTTCAGAAAGGGATGAAACCACGCCGTACTGACATCGAAAAAAGGTCTGTATTACTCACTCGTAAAGAACCAGCTCGAACTCGGCACATAATAGCTTATGACAAAACAAGACAACAAAAACACGGCGCATACGCACAGCGTCACAAAGCGTGAAAAGGAACAGAGCCGGGAGATCCGCACATTCATCGACCGCGAACCTTCATCGCTGCTGCGCCACGGCACCACGGCCATAGCCATAATCTTCGCGGCAGCCGCAGCAATCGTCACGACACTCCCCTATCCGCACTCCGGCGGCAGAACGTTATGGCAAGTCATCCTGACAGCCGTCGGCACACGGCTATGACCGGACTGACGCACGAGCCGCCGGTCTCTACGACATAGGCGAGAAAAAAGAATTATTGTGCCGTTAACAATATTTTGCTAATTTTTTTGTTCGCTTTCTTGCATTTCAGACAAAACAATTATATCTTTGCATAAGGATACGGGAAAAAGTGCCGACCAGGAAAGATGCATCATGCCAGACCTGCCGCCCTTACCCGCTCCATAACCCAGACAGACAATCAAAATTATAGAAACCACACAAATCACAACCCGGCCTGCCTATCGAAAAATTTTACCCAAACAAACTAACATCAGAAGCATGGCAAATTACACAACCTTGACAGACGAGCAGCTTGTCAGGGCATACGCAGAGGGGAACAACGAAGCATTCGACACTCTTCTTAAGCGTCATCAGGACCGCATTTTCAACTATATACTCCGTATAATCAAAAACGAGGATATAGCCAACGACATCTTTCAGGAGACATTCGTAAAAGCGATACAGACCATCCGTCTTGGCCGCTACACAGAGAACGGCAAGTTTCCGGCATGGATCTCCCGGATCGCCCACAATCTGATCATCGACTACTACCGTCAGGAGAAGTCGGAAAACCTGCAGAGTTCCGATCTGACAGATGTCGACATACTCAACCGCAAGGAGCTTTGCGAGGAGACGATAGAAGACATTCTGATATCGGATCAGATACGCACCGACGTGAAGTATCTGATCGGCGAACTGCCAGCGCTCCAGCGCGAGGTTCTCAAGATGCGCTACTATCAGGGACTCAGTTTCAAAGAGATCGCCGAGATCACCGGTGTGAGCATCAACACCGCGCTCGGACGCATGCGCTACGCGATTCTCAATCTGCGCCGCATAGCCAACGAGAAAGAGATAATCCTGACTGTCTGACGCGCGGACAGGAGCGGATGACAGTGTCATGTCATGCGCCTGTCTCCGTCTCCGGTACGAAAACCGCAAACTCGCTAAAAATAATTGATCCGGCTGCCTGAGGGCAACCGGATCTGATTTTTTCAGTAACGCCTGCAATGATCCGCCAGTCTGAACTTCGCCGGCGGAATTATTCCGACAGTCATCGGTCAATTAAGAATCATGGACCCGAGCGCGCATCCCTGCACGGCAACACATGTGCGTGCGAACTGACGGATGAAATTCAGAGTCGCGCTTTTCGGATAACCGGACTGGTCTGTCACCACTTCAGGAGATGATAAGTAGGAGGAATCGTGAACCATAGGCAAATTCTGTTTTAGAAGAAGAATTGTTTCTTACACGTATTTATAACGCTTGCGACGCCAAAAATATTATCGGCAGAGTCAATTTAGCCCCCTATCAGCAAAAATGTTATCATATGCCCTGCGGAATTCGGCCGGAATTGCGATATTTTTGCTAATTTTGCATAAACAACAGAACTCAGAATGGAAGAAATCATAAAAGAAGAGGAATCAGTCAACGAATCAGGACTGAACTTTGTGGAACAGGAGATAGCGGCAGATCTTGCCGCCGGCAAGAACGGCGGACGCCTCAACACGCGTTTTCCGCCTGAACCCAACGGCTATCTGCATATCGGCCACGCAAAGGCATTTATCATGGACTTCGGGGCAGCCGAGAAGTTCGGGGGCACATGCAACCTCCGTTTCGACGACACCAATCCGCAGAAAGAAGACATGGAGTATGTCAACGCCATAATGGAAGACATCCACTGGCTCGGATATGACTGGGGAGACCGGCTCTACTATGCGAGCGACTATTTCCCCCGGCTCTATGATCTGGCGGTGCGCCTCATCAAGGAAGGGAAGGCATATGTCGACGAGCAGAGCAGCGAGGAGATCGCACGCCAGAAAGGCACCCCGACGCAGCCAGGCACGGCAAGCCCGTACCGCGACCGTCCCGTAGAGGAAAACCTAGACCTGTTCGAGCGCATGAACCGAGGGGAATTCGACGAAGGCTCGATGGTGCTCCGTGCCAAGATCGACATGGCGAGCGACAACATGCACTTCCGCGATCCGATCATGTACCGCATAATCAAGACGCCCCACTGGCGCACAGGCGAGACATGGAAAGTCTACCCGATGTATGACTTCGCCCACGGTCAGAGCGACTACTTCGAAGGCGTCACCCATTCGATCTGCACACTCGAGTTCGTGCCTCACCGTCCGCTCTACGAGCACTTCGTCAAGGAGCTTGCCGACGAGACATACTGTCCCCGTCAGATCGAGTTCAACCGTCTCAACCTGACATACACTGTGATGAGCAAGAGAAAGCTTCTCCAGCTCGTGAAGGAAGGGTTGGTGAACGGCTGGGACGACCCCCGCATGCCGACACTCAAAGGTCTGCGCCGCCGAGGCTATACACCATCATCTATCAAGGACTTCGTGAACCGCATCGGCTACACCCGCTACGAGGCTCTCAACCATATCGAGCTTCTTGAGCACTCAGTGCGCGAGGATCTCAACAAGACGGCCACACGAGTGAGCGTCATCCAGAACCCTGTCAAGCTCATTCTCGACAATTACCCGGAAGACGAGACCGAGATCATGGTCATGGACAACAATCCCGAAAACCCGTCGGAAGGCACACACGAGATGCCGTTCAGCCGCGAGCTCTGGATCGAGCGCGAGGATTTCATGGAGAATCCGCCGAAAAAATTCTTCCGTCTTTCTCCCGACAAGGAGGTGCGCCTCAAAGGGGCATACATCATAAAGTGCACCGGAGTGGTGAAAGATGAGAACGGCGAGATTACTGAGATTCACGCCACTTACGATCCCGACACCCGCAGCGGACTTCCCGGAGCCGACCGCAAGGTCAAAGGCACCCTCCACTGGGTGTCTGTGCCGACAGCCACCGACGCCGAGATCCGCGACTACGACCGGCTCTTCAGCATCGAGAATCCGGGCGCGTTCGACGGCGACTTCCGCGAACTTATCAACCCCGACTCGCTCAAGGTGCGCCACAACGCCAAGATCGAGCCGTGGCTTGCCGGTAGAATACAGGCCGGCGACCACTATCAGTTCCAGCGTCTGGGCTACTACGTGGTCGATCCCGACACTACTCCGGAGCATCCTGTGTTCAACAAGACAGTCGGACTCAAAGACTCTTGGGCAAAGGCGATGAAGAAATAAAAAATCCCGCACTGGAGCGGGAAATGAGATAATGAAGTTGTCTGAACGACTTCAATACTGAGACAAAAGCGGTCAGGGCATGGTCAGAAACCATCCCTGACCGTTTTCTTTTTGTTCAAGCCTAAGCGGATGATCGGTGAGCAGAAGCGATGGTCTCTCCTTCTCATACGCGATGATATGGAAATCGGCAAGCTCGACAGCGTTCCCGGCCCTCAGACGCGCATAGAGAGCATCCACTTCATCGCCGCATTCGAACTCGATCACACTGAGACCATAGACAACGCGTGGCGCTCCTGAGGGCACCACGACTATTTCAGTTGCAAGCAGATTCTGTAACATATTATACGGCGCAATTACCTGCCCTCGGAAATCAGCTTCGCCGAATCAGGAAGTTCCTCCCGGTTCTGACGGCGCTGCGTCGGATCACGATACAGCTTCTGTCCGTGTATATTGAAATACTCAAGCGAATCAAACGGGAGCGCCGAGAGACTTATGCTGTCGATCCAGAGCGGCAGTCGCGATGCATCATCGAGAAGCATATTGCCGAATATCCGGCTTACTTTCATGCCGGTGTCAGTCTGAAGCACAAGCTTCAGTCTCCTCACACCGGAAAGAGTGCGCGTCTGGAACGCCTTGACACCATTGTCATACTCCACGCCGAGCATGGCCGAGCCGCTTACTCTGTCGCGCATCCGGAAACGCAGTTCGACGCGCTGCCCCGACTGAATGTCGGCTGTCGGAATCGAAAAGCCGAAAGCGTTTGAGGGCGAATAAAGCGATATGAGCGACTGCCGCGAGTACGGCCAAAGATCGGATGATTCCACTGCGGCATTGCCTCCCATGCGGCGACGCCGCCGCTCAAGCTCCTTCCCTACCGACTCACACAGGTCGTAATAAGCATCGACATTTCTGCCATACCATGACATTGTCGTGTCGAACTCCTCGCGGGTCAGGCCATGCTTGCGGAGCACATAGTCGACCATCGCCTCCCGCTGCACCTGACTGCCGCGCTGCGCCTGCGTCTGTATATAAGCTTCGGCAAGCTGCATGTCGGCCGCCACAGGAGTCATCTCGGCATCCGTAAGCACACCGTCTGGGCGACGCACACAGCCACCTGCCACCAACAGGGCCAGAACCGCGACAACTGCATTTCTCACACTCATTCCCATCACAGTCTCACGCTCTGCCGGAGTCGGATCCGGCGGTATTGCCATCGCGGTTTTTCGAGAGGCCGTTGAACGCCAGCGAGAAATCGCGCGAATAGAAAAGAATCAGCAGTGCCACTCCGACACATATCGAAGCATCAGCGATATTGAATATATAGGCGAAGAATTCATAATACCCGCCCCCGACAAAAGGCATCCACTCGGGCCAGTAGAAATCGAAAAGAGGGAAATAGAGCATATCGACCACGCGCCCCTCGAACCATGTGGAATAACCGCCTCCCGGAGGAAATGCCCCGGCCACAGCCGGCGGCATCGGATTGTCGAACACCACGCCGTAGAACACACAGTCGAATATATTACCCGCCGCGCCGGCAGTGATTAGCGCCACAGCGACGATAAACCCGGTGCGCAGTTCATAACGCGACGTCATACGGACAAGACACCACACAAACAGAGCGACAGCCACAATGCGTCCGAACGTAAGCAGAAGCTTATTCCAGAGCTCCAGGCCGAAAGCCATGCCGTTGTTCTCGATGAACTTTATATGAAACCAGGAGGTCAGGGCATGATCCTCGCCAAGATAGAAATGAGTCTTGATCCAGATCTTGAGAGTCTGGTCGGCTACAAGAACCAGCAGTATCACAGCCGCCGCAAGCCATCCGGCATTACGGCGCAACGCCGGAGGAACGATTCCCCCGGCGATGCCTGTCATGTCATTTCCTTTATTATCAGCCATCGTATTAACGTGTGACGCGTGCCATAACCTCAGTGCCGTCGATATCGAGACGGACCACATCGCCGCCTTCGAGCGCATCGACGGTGACGATCGAATCTGCAAGCACCTGCGCCGCGATATAGTCTCCGAAAGAAGCCAGAGCATCATCCACGGCGGGAACGGAAGTCAGTTCGACACGCACCTTGTCGGTGATCTCGAAGTCGGAAGACTTGCGGATATTCTGGATACGGTTGATCAGTTCGCGAGCCATTCCCTCGTTGCGCAATTCGGGAGTGACTGTCACATCGAGTGCCACAGTGACACTGCCATCGTTTGCGACAAGCCATCCCGGTATATCCTCCGGTATGACCTCGACGTCATCGAGAGTGACCGAGGGAGCGCCCGGAAGTGTCTCAAATGTGAACGAACCGTTCTTCTCCAGTTCGGCGATATCCTTCTGCGGCATTGCGGTTATCGCCTTGCCGAGATCCTTCATGATCTTGCCGTATTTCGGGCCGAGTTTCTTGAAATCGGCCTTGACGCGCTTCACAAGTCCAGACTCTTCGTTGTCAACAAGTTTGAGATTCTTGACATTCACCTCGTCGAGCACAATTCCTTTCACTGCCTCTATGGCACTTCTCTGGGCCGCATCCATGACTGGCACAAGCAGCGTCTGAAGAGGCTGGCGCACCTTGAGATTGACCTTGCGGCGAAGGGCGAGCACATTGGAAGTGATGATCTGGGCGAGGTTCATGCGCTCCTCAAGATCCTTGTCGATGACAGAAACGTCGGCCACAGGGAAATCGGCGAGATGCACCGAAACATACTCGCCGTCGTCCGACGAAGGCGCGACGAGATCGGTGTACAGGCGGTCGGCATAGAACGGCGAGAAAGGCGCCATGAGCAGAGCCACAGTCCTGAGACACTCAGTCAGGGTCTGATATGCGGCCAGCTTGTCCTGATCCATCTCTCCGGCCCAGAAACGGCGACGGTTGAGACGGACATACCAGTTTGAAAGGTTGTCGTTGACAAACTCCTCTATGGCACGTGCGGCTTTGGTCGGTTCGTAATCATCAAGATCAGTCTCCACCTCATGCACGAGAGAATTGAGCAGCGAGAGAATCCAGCGGTCGATCTCGGGGCGCTCTGCTACAGGCACAGCAGGTTCAGATCCTGTGAAACCATCGACATTGGCATAGAGGGCGAGAAACTTGTATGTGTTGTAGAGAGTCGAGAAAAGCTTGCGGCCCACCTCGGCCACACCCTCTTCGTCATATTTGAGGTTGTCCCATGGAGAGGAGTTGGAGATCATGTACCAACGCACGGGATCTATGCCGAAACGCTCCATGTTGTCGAAAGGATCAATGGCATTGCCGAGACGCTTCGACATCTTCTGCCCATGCTTATCGAGCACGAGGCCGTTTGAGATCACTGCCTTGTAAGCCACCGAGTCGAACACCATGCCCGCAATCGCATGCAGAGTGAAGAACCATCCGCGGGTCTGGTCCACACCCTCGGCGATAAAGTCGGCGGGATAGACCTCTCCGCTGTCGAGCAGCTCCTTGTTCTCGAAAGGATAGTGGATCTGCGCGTAAGGCATCGCGCCCGAATCAAACCATACATCGATCAGATCCGTCTCCCGGCGCATGGGGCGACCAGATTCCGACACAAGCACGATCTCATCGACATACGGCCTGTGGAGGTCGATGCGCGAGTAATTTTCAGCAGTATATTCGCCGGGCACGAACCCCTTGTCCTTAAGTGGATTCGAAGCCATGACACCCTTGGCCACAGACTCCTCGATCCGATTGAAGAGATCTTCGTAGCTTTCGACTATCACCTCCTCGCGGCCATCGTCAGTGCGCCAGATGGGCAGCGGAGTGCCCCAGTAGCGTGAACGCGAAAGATTCCAGTCCTGCACATTCTCAAGCCATTTGCCGAAGCGGCCCGAGCCGGTCGATGCCGGTTTCCACTTGATCGAACCGTTGAGTTCTATCAGACGCTCGCGTGCCTGAGGCGTACGGATGAACCAGCTGTCGAGCGGATAATAGAGCACCGGCTTGTCGGTGCGCCAGCAGTGAGGATAATTATGCACATGCTTCTCGGTGCGGAACGCACGGCCATCCTTCTTAAGTTCCATGCAGAGTTCCACATTGAGATCCTCGTCGGCGGCGGCACGCTTCTCGTCAAACTTGCCGTCGACCGTATACTTCGGATCATAGGCGTTTTTCACATACTGCCCCTCGTGGCGAGAATAAAGAATTACGTCGACACATGCCTCCACAAAGCCGGGAGCAAGATCTTCCAGAAGATAGAATTTACCTGAAAGATCGACCATCGGACGCGTCTCCCCTTTCGCATTGATCATGAAAAGCGCCGGTATGTCGGCTGCCTTGGCCACCTTGGCGTCATCGGCACCGAAAGTCGGCGCGATGTGGACGATGCCCGTACCGTCGTCGGTAGTGACATAGTCGCCCGGTATGACGCGGAACGCGCACTCGGCAATCTCGACAAAACGGTCGTCGCCTACAGAGTATACCTTTTCAGGATGTGCGGCTGCATAGTCCGTAACGTATTTCGGAGAGAACTCGTCGACACGCTCAGTGGGGCGCACCCACGGCATGAGCTGCGCGTAGCGCATGCCCACGATATCGGAACCCTTCCAGCGGCCCGTGATCTCATACGGCACGATCTTGTCGCCCGGTTTATAATCTTCAAGTGTAATATTACGCCCTTCTTTCTTGAAATAGGAATCCAGGAGCACCTCTGCGAGAACAACCGTGATTTTCTCGCCGGTGTAAGGATTATACGTGCGCACGGCCACATAATCGAACTTCGGGCCTACACAGAGTGCCGTGTTGGAAGGAAGAGTCCAGGGGGTTGTGGTCCATGCCATGAAGCAGGGACGTCCCCAGCCCTCCATCTCCGGTTTGGGGTCAAGGATGTCAAAAAGGACTGTAGCCGTAAGATCCTTCACATCACGGTAGCATCCGGGCTGGTTGAGCTCATGAGAGCTTAGGCCGGTTCCGGCTGCGGGAGAATAGGGCTGGATTGTATATCCTTTATACAGGTATCCTTTCTTGTAAAGCCGGGCGAGAAGCCACCACACAGACTCCATGTAGCGCTGGTCGTATGTGATATAGGGATTCTCGAGATCGACCCAATAGCCCATTCGGTGAGTAAGGTCAGTCCATTCCTTCGTGTATTTCATCACCTCGCGGCGGCATGCGGCGTTATACTCATCGACAGATATCTTCTTACCGATATCCTCCTTTGTGATGCCGAGAGTCTTCTCCACACCGAGTTCGACGGGAAGGCCGTGGGTATCCCATCCTGCCTTGCGCTTCACGTGAAAACCCTTCATCGTCTTGTAACGGCACACGATATCCTTGATCGTGCGGGCCATGACATGATGGATTCCGGGCATTCCGTTGGCCGACGGGGGACCTTCATAGAAAACAAACGAGGGGCAGCCCTCGCGCTCCTTCATGGAGCGTTCGAAAAGAGCCTGTTCATCCCAGACTGCGAGCATCTCCTTGTTGATGTCCGACAGACTGAGCTGACCGGTATATTCCTTGAATTTTTTCATATGCTGATTAATTAATTCACATTTTGGAGCCTTTGCATCCTTTGGCACCCTTTACGCCGCCGCCGAGAGCAAAGATATTCTGGTCGTAAGTGAAAGTCTTGCGGTCGGTGGCACGCTTGCGTTTCAGGGCAAGAGCCACGAGGCGATCCATCAGTTCGGTGAACGATATGCCCGATGCCTCCCAGAGATAGAACGACAGCGAGCCGGGAATCGTATTGATCTCATTGACATAGACCGAATTGTCTTTTTCATCTATCATAACGTCGACGCGGCTCACGCCGTGGCACGAAAGCACCCGGAATGTCTCGCCGGCCAGATGTCGTATCTTCTCGCTCATCTCCTCCGGGAGATCGGCCGGAATTCGCTTCTCGCTTGCCTGCATGCCCTGTCCGGTCTTGCTTCCGCCCATATATTTGTCTTCGTAAGAGAGGAACTTGCCGGTCTTGATCGGTTCCTCGCAGACAGAACTCCGATGGTCGTCGGCATCGCCGAGAACAGAACAGTTGATTTCCTTAAGACGCTCGACCATGTGCTCTACAATGATGCGCTGTGAGAATTTAGCGGCGTTGTTTACACGCTCCACAAGCTCGCGGCGGTCGGCTGCCGTGCCGATGCCGACAGAGGAGCCAAGATTGGCAGGCTTCACAATCACAGGATAACCGAGCTTCGACTCGATCTTTTCAACAATAGCGTCGCGGCCTCCATTCCACTCGTTGTCGGTAAACCAGACGTAATCTACAACGGGTATTCCCTCGGAGCGGAGAATCATCTTCATCGTGATCTTGTCCATGCCGTTGGCCGACGAGAGAGTGTCGCAGCCGGCGAAGGGGATTCCGATCGTCTGGAGCAGTCCTTCGAATATACCGTCCTCGCCGTTGGTGCCGTGAAGGACGGGAATGGCCACATGAAGAGTGGCCACCACCTGATTTTTTCTTGAGAAGAATCCGGTGTCGGCCTTATAGAGATTGTAGTCACCGTATTCGGGACGCATGAACACTTCGTCGGCCTCGGCCACAAGCCTGTCGAGATTGCGGTAGTTCTTCAGGTCGAGAAGATTGCGGCCGGTGTACCAGCGGCCCTGTTTTGAAATGTACACAGGAATTATCTCATATTTGTCCGCATCGAAAGCGTTGATGGCCTGTATGGCCGAAATGACGGAGATCTCATGCTCGACGGAGCGACCTCCGAAAAAGACTGCTACATTGGTTTTCATTTTCTTATAAGTCTGGGCCGGAGCATATGGAACGCCATCAGACGGCATGCGACACTCCGGATTATTCCAAAATGCAAAATTACGGATTTTTTTCAGAATTTCATCATCAAATACACTTTAAAACGCTATTCATACGCTGTTAAGGTGCGTTAATGTACGATTAAAGCATGGTCTCGCGCAATGTTTGACCAGAAAAGCAGGTCATGGATGACATTATTCCGTCGGTTCCGGGCACACAGTCACAATCACATGACTGCAAAACGTCTCCTTCAGTGCCTTGGTCACATCAGCTTTCAGACCGCCGCATTCCGCCACTGTCATGCCTGGCGGCACAGCCACACCGATATCGAACACAAGATGATGTCCGATGCGGCGCGTGCGCATCCACGTTATCTTTCCTGCCCCGGCTACCGCCGACACCGCCTCGCGGGCTTTTTCGACATCACCGGCGGGAAGCGCCCTTTCCATCAGTTCGGCAAACGCCGGCCGCAGCAGCCTCAGCGCCGGCACAAAGATAAAGACAGCGATGACCAGCGAGGCCACAGGATCGAGTATCCTGAAAGCGGGACCGAAAAAGTGAGAGAATGTGACCCCGACAAGAGTCGCGACAGAGGCAAGGGCGTCACTACGGTGATGCCATGCGTTGGCAATCAGGGCCTTCGACCCGGCGCGGCGTCCTGCCCGCGAGTAAAACCGGTAAAGACCTTCCTTACAAGCCATGGCCAGCAGCACAACGACAAATGTCCAGATGTCGGGCTGCGGAAGCTCTTCTCCCCGGGCATAGCCCGCAATATACTCGACAGCCTCGAAACCTATCATGCACGACACCGCGACAAGAAACGCAGATATCATGAAAGATGAAAATGTCTCGAACTTCCCGTAGCCGTAAGAATAGCGGCTATCGGCGGCTCGGTAGGAAATGCCGACGAAGAGAAGCATAATGATGTCGGCGGCAAGGTCATTGAGCGAATGGAAACCGTCGGCCACGAGAGCGTCGCTGTGTCCCAGCTTACCGGCCACGATCTTGAGAAGCATCAGAAAGGCATTGACCGCGCATCCGATACGGACTACGCGGCGTATGACACGTGCTGACTCACGGCTTTCATCAGGCAATGCCTGCGAAAGACTTTTAGGCTTGATTTGTCTGTTCATCTGCAAACGGGTAACTGTTTACGTACAACGGAATCGGGATCATAAGAGTTTCAACGCGATGGCCGCACATGCCTCGGCGTCGCAAAGAGCGTGATGGTGGTCATGCATGTCGTAGCCGCATGCGGCCGCCGACAGATGCAGCTGATGGCTCGGTATATCAAGACAACGCCTGGAAGCGGCCAGTGTGCAGTGGAATTCATATCCCGGATATTCCATGCCATATTCCGCAAAGACGGCTTTAAGACAACCCTCATCAAACGGACGGTTGTGAGCCACAAGCGGCAGCCCCTCGATTTTGGCGGCAACTTGCGCCCATACTTTGGGAAACGGGGGTTGACCGTCAGTGTCGCTCCTTGTCAGACCGTGAACCTGAGTGGTCCAATATGTATAGTAATTTGGCACGGGGCGGACAAGACTGTAGAACTTGTCGACAATCTCCCCTCCGCGGACTATTACGATGCCGACGCTGCACACACTGGAGCGTCGGTCGTTGGCTGTCTCGAAATCTATTGCTACGAAATCCTGCATTTTTGAATACTTGATACTTATATATACACGCTTCGGAAGGTGAATTATTTCATTTTGACGCTTGAAATGCGAGGTCGTCATAAAACCGGGTCAGAAAGGCGGCATGCCTTTGCTGACCCGGTTTATGCATTCGCGGTGTGCGTGTTGTCTATCTGAGGCGGAGGAATGCGTAGCCGAACCGTTCGGCGGCGGCACGCTCAAGTTCCTCGCGGAACTGCGGAGCGGCAACCGATATCAGCAGTTTCGCGCGCTCGGCAAGTGTCTTGCCACGCAGATCGACCGCACCGTATTCGGTCACTATATAGTTGGTCTGGAACCGCGTGGTCACGACTCCGGCGCCTTCCGTCAGCACGGGCTTGATCTTGTTGTGCCCCTTGTTGGTGGTCGAGAGCATGGCAAGAAACGAGAGTCCTCCCTCTGAGAGCGATGATCCGAACACGAAGTCATGCTGTCCTCCGACACCCGAGAATATCCGTGTGCCTATAGAATCGGCGCATATCTGACCCGTAAGATCTATCTCCAGACATGAGTTGATCGACATGACCTTCGGATTCTGGCCGATGACATAGGGATTGTTGGTCCACGCCACATCGCGGAATATTATGTCGGGATTGCCGTCCATATATTCGTAAAGCCTCTTTGATCCGAGGGCGAGCGATGCCACCGACTTGCCGGGAAGCACCTTCTTGAGAGAGTTGTCGATCACTCCGCTTTCAAGCAGAGGCACTACTCCGTCGGTCATCGCCTCGGTGTGCAGACCGAGATGTCTGTGACCTGACAAAGCGCGAATCACGGCATTGGGGATCCCTCCGACACCGATCTGCAGAGTCGCGCCGTCGGGTATTCTCTCGGCGATGTATTCTCCGATTCTTATCTCAGCTTCGGTAGGCTCAGGGGTAGGCACCTCGACAAGAGGAGTGTCGCACCTCACGCACGCGTCGATGCGCGAGATATGCACTGTCGGGTCGCCATAAGAGAACGGCATCTCCGGATTGATCTGGGCAATGATCCGGTCGGCACATTCCACTGCCGAGCAGGCCACATCACCCGAAACTCCGAAGCTGACCAGTCCCTCCTCATTGGGAGCCGAACAGTTCAGAAGAACCACATCGACACGCCACGTGCCGTCGCGTATCAGCTGCGGCACCTCGCCGAGAAACCTGGGAGTCATCGAGCCGTAACCCTCGTTGATCCATCTGCGGAAACCGTTATTGACAAAGAAAGAATTCACAAGAAATGTATCCTTGAACTCCGGACGGCAGAGAGGCGACTCGCCTCGACACACGCCGAAACCGGTTATGACCGTGACATCGCGAAGTTCATGCCCGCGGTCGGCAAGAGCCTTCTCAAGAAGTTCGGGGGTGGAAGTCGAGCCCTGCAGATATATGTGGTCGCCACTCTCGATCAGTCTGACCGCCTCGGCGGCCGAGACATAGTTTATGTCGTGGGTTGCTTTCATTTCCGGTGGTCTTCGTTAAATTTCTTAAGGAAACGCTCAAGACGGTCGAAAGAGTCCTGATCTGATATCATTGATACGCATGCGCGTATGCCCGGCTGCTCCGAGCCTGTCGAGACAAGCGAGATCGACGACACCCCGTATCGGATCAGCTCCTGCTGGAGCTCGACGCCCGACATGCCGGGGTAACCGATCGTGAAGAAGAAACCGTCGGCTATCGGAGAGTCGCCGTCCATGTCGTATACGATATGGAAACCATTGTCGGTAAATATCCTCTTGACGATCTCGGCACGACGGCCATATTCCGAGCAATGGTCGATGAATTTTAGTTCTCCGCGGGCCGCGGCCGAAAGCATGGCGGCCATGGCATGCTGGGCAGAATGCGATGTGCCTGAAGAGGCGCAATAGAGCACGCCGAAGATATATGCGTCTCCGAAAGCCGGCATCTCGTAGAACTTCTCAAAGAAGTCGTAACGGCGGTCGTAAACCTCCGGGCCGATGCATACAAGTGCAATACGCTGCCCCGCATAGCTAAATATCTTGGATCCTGAGAGCATCAGGATATAATTGTCTGTATAACGCGCCACAGTCGCGCCGAACGGGGGCTCGCCGGGACGGCTCACATCCTGACGGAAGTCCATTCCAAAGTAAGCGAGATCTTCAAGGACTATGCAGTCATACTTGGTGGCAAGACGCCCGATTATCTCAAGTTCGGTCTCTGTCAGATTAGTCCACGCCGGGTTGTTGGGATTACTGTAGAGCATTGCGGTGATGTCGCCCTTCGACAGAATCTCCTCGAGTTTCGCCTCAAGAGCCACGCCGCGATAGCGGTATATGTCGAACTGCTCAGTCTTTATGCCGAGCACCTTCGCCTGCGTGATGTGTGCTGGAAAGCCGGGGTTGATGAAGAGCATCCTGTCTTTGCCCGGGATACGCTGCGCGAGAAGCAGTTGGAGTGTGAAACTGCCCTGCATCGATCCGACTGTGGGTATGACGCACTTGCCTGGCATGTCGACACCAAGGAAAGCCTTGATGAATTCAGAGCCGGCCTGCTTGAGCTCAGGTATGCCCTGGATGGCGGGATATTTGTTGGCCACTCCCCCTTCGAGAGCACGAATCTCGGCCTCGACTCCGACGCGTTCGGCGTCAAGACCCGGATTGCCTATCTCGAGGTGAACCATCGGTTCGCCGGCCTCGTGCTCAATCTCACCGGCAAGGGTGCAGATCTGACGGATAGTGGCCGAACCGAGATCCATTATCATGAGACGCCTCACGACAGCGTCGAACGTTTCTTTATCTATCGGAAACATGGTCAATGACTGTGAAGTGAGACATTATTTCTTAATCTCGAGTGCCCGCTCGCGTCCAGCGCGGAACGCGGCGATGTTCGCCTCTACGATCTTTTCCCCCTTCGGAATGAAAAGAGCGCGCACAGCCTCTTCGATCTTCTCCGGCTCGATATCGATAAACGGAGAAGCGGCACCGAGGAGCACAAGGTTGGAGCTTCTTGCCGAAGCCACTTCCTTGGCAAGAGCCTCCATGTCGAAAGATACGACACGCGGACAGCGTGCGAGTTCCTCCTCGACAGCCGACATTTCCGGATAATTGTCGATGTTGACAAAGGGGAGGGAATTGGTCACGATCCAGCCGTGTTCCGAAAGGAACGGGAGATATCGGAGAGCCTCCATCGGCTCAAGCGACACTATCAGGTCGGCGCCGCCGAGAGGAATGAGATCCGAATGAATCGGATCGGAGCTGAGACGGAGGTTGGACTGCACGTCTCCCCCACGCTGGCTCATGCCGTGGACCTCGGCCTGTTTTAGATGAAGATTTTCGTTGAGCGCGGCGGCTCCGAGAATTGTGGCGATGGTGAGTATGCCTTGTCCGCCGACACCGGCGAGAACTATATCTGATTTCATGTGTATCGTGGTATTAGGTTATTTTTTAGCGGCGTGGCGACGCGCTGTCTGGATGCACTCGCGGCGGGAAACGACTACCGACAGACCGGGATAGTCGATCTCTTCCTTGAAAAGAGCCACCATCTGATCGTGGTTCTTCGGCAGGGAGTCGATGGTGCGCACATGTTCGGGCGCGGCTCCGAGTCCGAGGCAGATATCCTCGATCTTGCCGGTGCCCTGCGAATCCTGGCCTCCGGTCATTCCAGTGGTCAGGTTGTCGGAAATAATGACAAGGATGTTGCTGTTCTCGTTGATTGCGTCGAGAAGTCCGGTCATGCCGCTGTGAGTGAAAGTCGAGTCACCGATTATGGCGACTGCGGGATGCTGGCCGGCGTCGGCCGCGCCTTTGGCCATTGTGATCGAGGCTCCCATGTCCACACATGTGTCGATGGCATTGAACGGTTTGAGGAATCCGAGCGTGTAGCAGCCTATGTCGCCAAACACCTTGGGAGACTCATAAGATTCGAGAGCGGCGTTGAGCGCCCCATATACGTCGCGGTGTCCGCAGCCCTGACAAAGCATGGGCGGGCGCGGAGCCACAATCTGCGAAGCCTCGGGAACGAGGAAGTCGATAATACCCTCAACATCGGGCATGACCTTGCCGACAGTCTCGGCAACGAGATCCGGGTTAAGTTCGCCGTCGCGCTTCACCGCGCCCGAGAAGCGGCCATGTATCTTCTTGCCGCTTTCGTTGAGACCGACGAGTTTTTGCTCTATGAAAGGCTGTCCCTCCTCAATGACAAGAAGGGCGTCGCATGAATTGTAAAGACGACGCAGCATGTTCATCGGAAGCGGATACTGACTGATCTTCACAACCGGGAAAGGACAGTCGCCTCCGAAAGCCTCCATCAGATAATTGTATGCGATTCCGCTGACGATAATGCCGAGCCGATGGTCGGGAGCCTCGGTGTATGAATTGAACGGAGAAGTCTCCGAAGCCTTCATGAATTCCGCCTGATCGGCAATAAGACGGCGGTTGCGGATCTTCGACATGGCGGGCATGAGCACCCACTGCTTCGGATTTTCCGGATAATGGATCTCATTTTCGGCCAGAGGTTCATCGTGAGTCTCTACCACGGCACGCGAGTGGCTCAGGCGTGTCACAAGACGAGTCAGCACCGGAATGCCGAGACGCTCGGAAAGCTCGAAGCCATAACGGGCCATGTCGTAAGCCTCCTGCTGGTTCGACGGCTCAAGAGCCGGAATCATGGCGAAATCGGCATAGAAACGTGAATCCTGCTCATTCTGCGACGAGTGCATCGAAGGGTCGTCGGCAGCGATGACGAGAAGACCGCCGTTGGCGCCGGTCATGGCGGAATTGACAAACGGATCAGCCGCCACGTTCATTCCGACATGCTTCATCGAGGTCATGGCGCGCTTGCCGCAGAACGACATGCCGAGAGCCTCCTCCATGGCAGTCTTTTCGTTAGACGACCAGTGGGAGTGGATGCCGCGCTCGCGGGCGAGGCGGTTCTTCTGCACGTACTCAAGAATTTCGGTAGAAGGTGTACCAGGATATGCGTAAGCACCGGAGAGCCCGGCATAGATGGCGCCGAGAGCAAGAGCCTCGTCACCCAGAAGAAGTTGTTTTGTTTTCATATGATGGTATTAGGTATAGATTCATCGGTAAGAGATCTTCGATCCCGTCTTACTCAGTCGCAAATGTAGTGAAAAGTTCGCAATCGGGCAAAATTTTGAGAAAAATTTATAAAGATTTTATAAATGGAGTATTTTTCTTGTTTTATTGGTCGCGAGATATTAACTTAGCACGCAATTTAACTTAGCACGCAAACAAAACAACCATTATCATGAGACGCACCTTACCTCTGATTCTGACATTGCTCTGCTGTGTGTTCGGCGCACTGGGAGCGGAACATGTCACATGGAGCTACCGTGTCGCCGGCGACAACACGGCGGCTCCGCAGCTCGAGATCACGGCCGTGATCGACCCGGGATTCCACCTGTACGCCCAGGACAACCCTGACGGCGGCGGTGTGCCACTGTCATTCAATTTCAAATTCGACGGCTGTGCCGTCGACGGCCCTGTGAAAGCCGACAAGGCATACACAAAAGCATACGACGACATACTTATGGTCGACGAGCACTACTACACCGGCACTGTGAAATTCACGCAGAAACTGCGTCCGGCAGCCGCTTCCTGGAGCGTAAAAGCTGAGATCGGCGGACAATACTGCAACGACTCCGGATGCTACCGCGTCAACGAGCTTCACACTTTCAAAGGAACAGCTCCGGTGACCGACGCCATCAAAGAGGAGGCAAAGAAGCTGGAGGAGGAGAAAAAAGAGGCCGCCGACAGTGCCGCCGATGCCATAGCCGCGATGACCGACTCGCTGCAGGCTTCCGAAGGATTCATGGAACCCGCAGCCGATCTGTCGGGAGTCAAGGCCGGAAACTGGTATGAGAACTGCGAGGCGGAGATCCGTGCGTTCGAAGAGAATCCGGCCCAGCAGGGACGCAGCCTGTGGTATATATTCATAGCCGGATTCATCGGAGGTCTCATCGCTCTTGTCACTCCATGCGTATGGCCTATGATACCGATGACCGTAAGCTTCTTCCTGAAATCCAACAAGTCACACAGCAAGTCGATCACTACCGCGATGGTCTACGGTCTCTCGATCATCGTGATCTATGTCGGACTCGGACTCATAGTGACCGCACTCTTCGGAGCCTCGGCGCTCAACGAACTCGCCACGAGTGCCGGTTTCAACATCGCATTCTTCATCCTGCTCGTCATATTCGCCATCTCCTTCATGGGAGGCTTCGAACTGACTCTTCCCGCCAAGTGGAGCAACAAGATGGACTCGAAGGTCGACACCACCACCGGCTACCTGTCGATATTCTTCATGGCGTTCACGCTTTGCCTTGTATCGTTCAGCTGCACCGGCCCGATCATCGGCACGCTGCTTGTAGAGGCCGCCGCGACGAGCAACTTCATATCTCCCGCCGTCGGCATGGCAGGCTTCGCCATCGCCCTCGCGCTCCCCTTCTCGGTCTTCGCAATGTTCCCCACCATGCTCAAGTCAATACCCAAGAGCGGCGGATGGATGAACACAGTCAAGGTCGTGCTCGGATTCCTTGAGCTCGCCCTCGCACTCAAATTCCTCTCAGTAGCCGATCTTGCATACGGATGGAGACTCATGGACCGCGAGGTCTTCATTGCCCTCTGGATAGTGATCTTCGCCCTGCTCGGCATGTATCTTCTCGGCAAGATCACACTTCCCCACGACGACAAGCTTGAGAAAATCGGCGTGACCCGCTTCATGCTCGCCGTGATATCACTCTCGTTCGCTGTCTACATGATACCGGGTCTGTGGGGTGCTCCGCTCAAGAGCATCAGCGCATTCGCTCCCCCGACCTACACTCAGGACTTCAACCTATACACGGGCGACGTGCACGCGCAGGTCGACAACTTCGAGGAGGGAATGGAGCTCGGCACCAAACTCGGCAAGCCCGTGCTCGTGGACTTCTCGGGCTACGGATGCGTGAACTGCCGCAAGATGGAGGCTGCCGTGCTCACCAATCCCGAGATCAAGGCATCGATTGACAACGACTTCGTGATGGTGACTCTCATGGTAGACGACAAGAAAGCTCTTCCCCAGCCCATCACCGTAAAAGAGAAAGATGGCCAGGAGCGCACACTCCGCACCTACGGCGACAAGTGGAGCTACCTGCAGCGCACTAAGTTCGGAGCCAACGCGCAGCCCTACTACGTGATACTCGACGGCGACGCGCGCCCGCTCAACTTCGCATTCCCGTATGAAGAGGATGTGCCGAAATTCCAGAAATTCCTCAAGACAGGTCTTGAAAACTACAAAAACAAGTGATGACAAAGATGAGATTAAGAACAATCATCATATCAATCCTGACTGTCTGCGCCCTCCATTCGGGGGCGCAGACTCTTACTGCCACCTATGTGGAACTCGCCGACTCAGCCGACCGGTATATCCGTCAGGAACGCTGGTCCGATGCCGAGCGAGTGATCGTGAAGGCTCTACGCCATGAACCGGCCAACAAATCGAACTACCTTCTTTGGTCTAATCTCGGCACGGCACGCACCGAGATG
The DNA here is from genome assembly GCA_009775355.1 of Muribaculaceae bacterium. Lineage (GTDB taxonomy): Bacteria > Bacteroidota > Bacteroidia > Bacteroidales > Muribaculaceae > Lepagella. The sequence continues at coordinate 2,031 of VSPN01000005.1, read as the reverse complement.
AAAGACTACGACGGCGCACTCGAAGCATTCGACATCGGTCTTGCCTCAGCCCCGTCGTCGACAATCCTGCTGACAAACCGCGCCCGGGTCTATCTTGCAAAAGGAGAGAGAAACGCAGCCATGACCGATCTTGACAAAGCACTCAAGGCAGACTCCACTCTGCAATGGCCAAGAAAGATGAGAGGACTGCTGAGGGCCTCGGGTGGCGACTTCGAAGGCGCATTGTCAGACTTCAGGACATACACAGACAGATTCGGCAAAGACGCCGCCGTCGCGGAAGCCGAAGGCGACATAGCCTCATCGCGCGGCGACGTGACTGAAGCGACAGACCGTTTCCGCGAGGCATATTCCCTCGAACCCGACCCGCAGCTTTTAGGCAAGACGCTGCTGACCGCACATCTATACGGCCGCATCGAAGAGATGGAGGATCTGATAACGGAAGGGGTGCGCACATATCCCCGCGACGGGATGATGTATCTGATGCGGGCCATGCTCGACAAAGCGAAATACCAGAACTCCGCCATGGAGCAGGATCTTAAAATGGCCCGCGAATTCGGCGTTGACCCTGAAATATACGAACTCCTGACACGGAATGCTGCCGGCACAAAGAAACACTGACCGCAGACAATAGCATCTGCTGTAGCAAATATTATCATAGCAAAATTTTTCAAAATAAAAAGTCAATTTTCACTGTTTTGACAATTGTAAATTGCGGAAGAATTTTGTAACTTTGCACTCCATTTCGCAAAAACGGAACGGATCTTTCAGAACGTGTATAACCTGTCGCTACATATAGAATACCTGCTGCTGCGCCATGACTGCGTAGTCGTGCCCGGAGTGGGCGCGTTTATCAACGTGCGCCATGCCGCCCGCCGCGACGCGGCGACAGGCATGTGGCTGCCCATGACACGCGAGGTGCGCTTCAACAGTGCCCTTAGCCATGACGACGGACTTCTGACAAGTTCATATGCACGAAAGAGCAGCGTGACATTTACCGAAGCCCGCGACATGCTCATACGCGACATCCGTCAGCTTACGGACACTCTTGACACTGACGGCGAAGTGACAATCGGACATATCGGAATACTTCGCCGCACAGAAGAGACCGTGACATTCACGCCCCGCCAGACACCGTTGCAACTGGCCGCGCGGCTCGGATACGGAAGCGTAGCCGAGCCCCGCACAGTCAAGACTGCAGCCAATCAGGTTCAGTCTGGAGAAAAGCGGGCGGAAGATTCGGCAAAGAATAACAATACACCGGCTTCTGCAGCCAACAAAAGCCTTTCAGACTCTGCTGACGCGAGCAATCATGGAGGCAGGGCATTCGATACGCGCCGCAATTATTACATAGCCGTCAACAAAGTGTTCGCACGCACAGCGGCATGTCTGATGATTGCGACAGTCGCCGCATTGTCGCTCATACTCCCCATAGGCGACAGAACCCGCGAGGATCAGGCATCGGTAGTTCCGGTCGAGAAGATCATCCGCGACACAGCCACACGCATAGCATCGGCCGTTAACGAGCGGAGAGACACCACCGCCGCCGATACAATTGCCGCAATCGAACCTGAAAAGCAGTCAGAACAGGCAACGGCGAGGTTTTACGCAATCGTGGCCACATTCGCCACATCAGCCGAAGCGGAGAGATACATAGCACAGACCGCCGTGCCGGGCTACCGACTTGAGGTAGTGAACGGCCGCACGAAAAGCCGTGTATCCGCCATCAGCTCCGACAACCGTGACGAGCTTCGCTCCGAAATGGCCAAAGAGAACTTCCGTCAGCGATTCAGTGAAGCCTGGATATGGGAAGACGCGACAGCGGTGTCCGCACGCTGACCGGATTTCGGGAAGATTTTGAAGCAGAATTTGAAATATTTTTGCTGAAAAATTTGCAGAAGTTAAAAATTTGCATTAACTTTGCACTCGCAAATCGGGAGAGGCAACCCGATATAAAAAGAATGCGAAAATAGCTCAGTTGGTAGAGCACGACCTTGCCAAGGTCGGGGTCGCGGGTTCGAGTCCCGTTTTTCG
>VSPN01000049.1 GCA_009775355.1 Muribaculaceae bacterium | reverse complement strand
TATGAATGGATAGTTGATATAGACTTGGAGAAGTTCTTCGACAATGTACCGCAGGATAAGCTGATGAGTTACGTAGGCAGAGTAATCCGCGACCCAGACACCGAAAGCCTGATACGCAGGAATCTTAAATCGGGAGTAATGGAAAATGGTATTTACGAAGCAACAGAACTCGGAACACCGCAGGGCGGCAATCTCTCCCCCTTATTGAGCAATGTCATGCTCAACGAGTTTGACAAGGAACTCGTAAAACGAGGACTTCGCTACGTGCGGTATGCAGATGACTGTATAATAGCCGTTGGCAGCAGTGCGAGCGCCAACCGAGTGATGCATACCATAACCAAATGGATAGAGCAGAAACTCGAGCTAAAGGTCAACGCAACCAAAACCCATGTGTGCCGACCTAACAAACTCAAATATCTCGGATTTGGGTTCTACAGGTCAACGCAGACACGGCAATGGAGTGCACGGCCACATGAGAGCTCGGTGGAAAAGTTCCAGCGCAAGTTGAAGAGCCTATGCAAACGCTCGTGGAGTATCTCCCTGACCGACCGTATCGCCATGCTAAACTCTGTTATACGCGGATGGATAAACTACTTCTCCATAGGAGCGATGAAAAGCAGGATAGAGAAGATAGACGCACATCTGCGGACGATGTTGCGTAAGGTGATATGGAAACAAAGGAAAACACCACAAAAGCGCGCATGGGGACTCCGTAAGCTCGGGGTAGACAACGACTTAGCCAAACTTACCTTCTATTGTGGCAACCGCTATGAATGGGTGGTAAGGAAAACCTGCGTGGCACGGGCAATCTCGAAAGAGATACTAACGCGCAGAGGCTTGATCAGTTGCCTTGACTACTATACGATTAGACACTCTTTGAAAACAAATTAAACCGCCGTATGCCGAACGGCACGTACGGTGGTGTGAGAGGAAAAGAAACGAAAGTAGGTCAGAAAACTTTCGTTTCCCGACCTACTCGATTACGGCGCATTCAGAATGCTTCTATGCGGCTCACCAATCACGCCCGCTGATACGTTATATGCATATGGAGATGATTCCCGAAAACAGTACCGAAATAAACATCGAAGACAAGGCTGCCGGTTCGGCGGCAGCCGAACCACGTGCCGCCGACGGCGGCGGCAAGGAGAAAATCGACAGGACTGCCACCCGCGAGAACGTAGAGGTGGTTCTCGCTTCGGCCGGCAGGAAGATTGATCAGGTGGGCGGATTTGATATCGAGATCACGCCCGACCGCACTCGCGACGATATATTCCACAACCGTCCGGGCGCTCAGTTGCGCGAGAAGATTCTGAATCTTCCCGAGTCTCCGGGCGTCTACATGTATCTCGACCGCGAGGGAAAGGTGATATATGTCGGCAAGGCGAAACGCCTGAAGAGGCGCGTGTCGAGCTATTTTAACCGCCGTCATGACTCCACTCGCACAAATCTGCTTGTGCGCAATATCGTCGATATGCGGTTTATCGTGGTCGGCACTGAGGAGGATGCGCTTCATCTGGAGAACGCGATGATCAAGCGCTACAAGCCGCACTACAACGTGCTGCTCAAGGATGACAAGTCGTATCCCTGGATAGTCGTCACAAAGGAACTTTATCCGCGTGTGTTCATGACGCGCGAGAAGGGGGTGGCCGGGAAATACTACGGGCCTTACAGCAACGTCCAGTCTGCGAAACTTGTGCTCGATCTGATACGCGAGACATATCCGCTGCGCTCATGCCGCCACGCTCTCGACGAGAAGAGCATAGCGCGCGGCAAATATTCGCTATGCCTCGACTATCACATCGGCAAATGCGGAGGGCCGTGCCGCGCGCTGATGAGCCCGGAGGAATACGCCGGATACATAGTCCGCGTCCGTCAGATTCTCAACGGCGAGACAGTCGAGCTTGAGCGCATGCTGCTCGACGAGATGACGCGTCTCGGCGAGGATTGGAAATTCGAGGAGGCTCAGGCCGTCAAGGAAAAATATGAGATTGTCAGACGTTATAACGCCAAGAGCATCGTAGGGGAGACCGCTACACTTGAGGCGGATCTTTTCGCGTATGTCGAAAGCGAGGATCGCGCATATGTCAATTTCATGCATCTGCATCGCGGGGCGGTCACTCAGAGTCTCAATCTGGAGTTTGTGCGACGGCAGAACGAGACCACACGCGAGGAGATTCTTTCGATGGCCGTGGCCGAGGTGATGGGCCGGTTCGACCGCCAGTTCGCCGACGTGCTGGTGCCGTTTCAGCCCGACGTGGAATTCGGCAACATCACATTCACCGTGCCTCAGAGAGGCGAGAAGAGGCGTGCTCTTGATGTCGGTGTGAAGAATGCCACACAATACATGAAAGACCGCGAGAAAGAGGCTGCGCTGCTCAATCCTGACCGTGCCACCGACCGGCTCATGGCCCGCATGAAAGATGATTTCAGACTCGGCTCCGAGCCGCGGCATATCGAATGTTTCGACAACTCGAACATCCAGGGCACGAATCCTGTGGCGAGCTGCGTGGTGTTCCGCAATGGGCGTCCCGCGCGGCGCGACTATCGCCACTTCAACATCAAGACAGTAGTCGGGGCCAACGACTTCGCATCGATGAAAGAGGTGCTTCACCGGCGCTATACGCGCATGATGGCCGAAGGTCAGACATTGCCCCAGATGGTTGTGGTCGACGGCGGAAAAGGGCAGTTGAGCGCAGCCGTCGAGGCGTTCGACGAGATGGGGATACGCGGCGAGGTCGCGCTTGTCGGCATTGCGAAGAGACTTGAGGAGATATACTTTCCGGGCGACACGCTGCCCCTCTATCTCGACAAGAAATCGCCGAGTCTACGGGTGATCCAGGCACTTCGCGACGAGGCACACCGCTTCGGCATCACCCATCACCGCGACCGTCGCAGCAAATCGCAGACAGCCAGCGAATTGGATGGCGTCAAAGGCATCGGGCCGGCCACAGCCTCGAAGCTCATGAGGCATTTCAAAAGCCTTAAACGCCTGAAAGAAGCCGACATAACAGAAATCGAGACTGTCATCGGCAAATCAAAAGCCTGCCTCCTCGCCTCCGCCTTCGCGAAGTGATCCGGCACATCCCGTGAAGACTGTCGCCCGGTGGCTGCGCAGCGATACAACAGGGTCTCAGCAGCGATACAACAGGGTGTCAGTTGTAGGGACTCTCGGATATGAACCCCTTGAGGAATCTTTCGAGCGATTCCCCTTTCCTGAGACCGATTGCGGAGCGAAGACGATAGCGGCTTTTTCTGACGGAATCGGGCTGGATCCGCAGCAGACTTGCGATCTGTTTGTTGGTAAGACCGCACGCCACGCATTGTGCTATCTGCATCATGCCGTCAGTAATTTTAGGGTATGCCCCGCGCAGTCTTCTCTCGGCATCCGGAGGCAATGCATCCGTGATGCGTTGCAGACTTTTCCATTCCTCGTCGGCTGCCGAATATATCTTCAGTGTCCTCTCGATCTCTTTGAATGAGTCTGCTGTAATATTGCCGCTGTTTGTGGCGTTTGCCATTATCTCTTTTATATCGTCGATCGCATTCTCTTTCTCAATAATGGAACATCCTGCCAGGGCAAGCTGACGCTCGCGCTGGGTAAGTTCAAGAGCTTTCTTCATCTCGCGGATTTTGTAAAGAGAAATCTTTCTTTGAATCAGTATCCCCGCACATGCCGCGACTGAAATCACCGAAATCAGGATGATGAACAGATTGATGCGCGCACGATATTTCTCTCTTTCAACCGACGCTTTCATGTCGGCTATTCGGTGTCGGGTGCTGGAATCGCGTATTCCGGCTATTCGTTCATTTTCATCCATTACGCTCCGCATGCTGTCGGTCTTCATCATCCAGAAAGCCGCGATGTCATTATTGCCTTTCATATAGTTTCCGCGGCCCAGTGTCCTGTATAGATCAAATTTGAATGCCTCATGCTTGCCCCGGCACAAGGGGAGAACATTTTCACATATGGCCAGTGCCGAATCAGGCTGTCCGGCTTTCAGTCGGTTCTCTGCCGACAGAAGAGCGAGCTGTATCTCCCGGAGAGTCCACTTCTTTCCCGATGAATGAAAATCATCATATAGCCTCTTGAAGTCTGAACTGTCACCGGTCGCCAGATATAAGGTCAGCAGAACCGAATTCTTGAATCTCCGGTCTGAGTTCAGTTCCAGATCGGCAATAAGTTTTCTGAGCAACATTATCGAGTGGGTCGTATCTTCCCTCTCAAGGCAGTTGGAAACAAGATTAAGCCCGTTTTTCAGTTCATATTTTTTAGCTTTGGCTTCCTGATAGCATGTCCCGGCTAAATTGAAAAAATAGTCCGATCCTGTCAGGTCTCCTGTCTCATGAAGAATTATACCCAGATAGGTGGCAGCCTCCCCTTCCTGAAGCCTGTTGCCGGTCTTATGGAAATATATACGTGATTTCTCAAATCGGTCATACATTTCGGGCGAGTTGCCGAGTTCGCCATAAAGATAAACGTTATGCAGTAGTTTCATGCACTCGCGGGCGAAAGGCCACCTTACAGAATCCTGCAGACTCATTGCACTGTCAAGAGCCTGTCTGCTTCCGGTCTTATTCCCGGCCTCGTTCAGGCATCTTGAGCGAGCGTAGAGAGCGCGGGCCACGGACTCTTTACGTATTTCCGGATGTAGGCAGCCGTTTGCCGCAGTCATAATGGAATCTGCGATCAGATCTATGTCTGTGGCGTCTGCGCCCTCCTGCCAGCACTTCAGAAATTGCTCCATCAGTCTGTCTGTCTCGGGGTCGGTGTCGCCCCAGCCGAGGAGGTTGTCGCGATCGCATGATGTCATCAGAATCGCAATCATGAAATATATCAGGAACTTTTTCATAATTTTTTAAACAATGTCTAAGGCGGAGCCTGAGGAATTCGGTTGCGTAAAATTACACAAAATCATTTGTAATCCATTGGCTTCAAGTGGCTGTCCATTCATTGTCCATTCTGTTTTTTTGGAATCCGCATGATGCCGCGAGTAATTTTGCGGAGTGTTAACCAATAAATTAAATCACATGAAACATTTGCTTATACCGTTAGTGACGATCTGTCCGCTTGCAGCCGTGGCTGCTCCGGTGTCGCATCCCGAAAACCGCGTTGTGACGACGCATGCATCTCATGTCAAATCTCTGACTTTTGACCGGAATGAAATAAATGCAGTGACCGAGTCTGACCGCGAGAGCGACAGTTATGGTATCACTGTATCGTTCGAATACGACGAGACAAAGTTCCGGCCATGGGGAATCAAGGTATGCAATACCGCTTTCAACGAGGCTCAGCACGCGGATATAGTATATCCTGTAATAGACGGGAGCGCAAATGTGACCGTGCCCGAAGGCACCTACGATATAGTCACTATTTTCGACGGGAAGGGAGGCGGGGATCTTCAGTTGCCGTTTCAGGTGTTCGTCGTGCTGGAAAACATACTTGTCAATTCAGATACGGATCTTGTTGCCGATGCCGCTGCTGCGACAGAGCGATTCAGATTTTCGTCTGTCAATCCTGATGGCACGCCTACCGTCTTGCCGACTCTCGGAGAAACTGGCAAAGCACTTGCCGATGGCAATGCCGGTTACATATGCTATGTTGTCGATGTCGTGCGCAAAGGTGTGGCGCAAGCCTCATTTGCAGCAGAAGCTTACACAGATGTTGATGAAAGGGGAGTTGTCGCGGATCGTTACGCAGATATCATGATCAACCCGGTAAGCGACAACTGGCGTCTTTATCAAACGCGAATCATCAGTGGTAAAGATGATTCATTTTTCGCCGGAGTGATGATGGAAGCGAAAATGGATGGTTCTCGCGAGATATGCAACAGTGCTGCTGACTATTCGGCGGCATGGGATGAACAGGATAAGTTCATGCACACGCCGGCATTCGACAAGTGGACGCGCGACTCATTCGTCTCGGAAGTCTACATTGGAGCGCATACCGAGGGTGACAAGCATTTCGGCATAGGGATGTTGTCAGAATCTCCTGCCAGAGTGTATGTCTGTGCACCCTATGCCAGTGTGCCGGGCGAGGGGGATGTCAATGTGATCGCGCAGGTAAAAACGCTTGATATCGATGCAAAGATGGATATTCTGGGAGATGAGGAATGGGTTGATCATGGAGTGCAGGGGCTTCCTATGGTTCAGACTGGAAACCGCCTCGAATATCGTGATCTCAATATTCATAAAGTAGGGCACAAAAGCCAATATCTGCCTATAACGACAAACTCTGATCTCATACTTGAGGAAAACCCGCATGTCGGCTCCGCGTTCAGTGAATTGCCCGACAAATTCGGGGAATCGGCTCCTTACTGCACATTGTTTTCGCAGGTTGTCGATGCCGGCGATGGTAAGAAAATATATGGTCTGCTCCCCGATTATTTCGGGAACAACGGCGAATACAGAGATGTGGATCAGACGAGTCTTGATATCTATGTCGAGCGCAATGGAGAGAAATTATTCTCCACAAAAGATTATTACGAATACTTCATGTGGGAATTCACATATCCTGCATCGGGATATGATCCGGCGGAGATAACCACCACCTATACCAATTCGAATGTGAAGGTAGAAGATAAAATCGGCATGAATATGACGGTGGCCCGATATGACGAGCGAAACGAGGACGTGTCTGTTCCTACTGTGCAGATGGTGCGGTATTCAGAATCTGACGATGTGCCCTCGATCCGGCTGCGGCAATGGGCTGCCCCGAAGCTTGAGATCTATGCCGGAGACTGGGAGTACAATGAAGGCTCACGCCAGATGGATTTTAAGGAGATTGCTTCGATCGATGTGGAAGCCGCCCCTTTATATTCGGGAGAATTCCGGAAGCTTGATGTTACAGGAGATTCCGGAAAAGACTTCCGCGGCTGGGGACAATACTTTTCGGCAGATCTTTCGGTACTTGATGCCGAGGGCTGGTATGATCTGAGAATCAAGGTAACTGACAGATCCGGCAATTATCAGTTACAGGCAATTTCGCCTGCATTCAAGATAACGGAGGTTTCCTCTGTAGATGGTCTGCAGGCGGATATGAAGTCGGCACGCGTGGCGGCCGTCTACAGTCTTCAGGGCGTGCGTCTTGACAGTCCGGCGGCGGGACAGCCCTGCATAGTCGTGATGAGCGACGGCAGTGTCCGCAAAGTTATGCGGAATAAGTGACGCTTTCATAAAGGAAGCGCAACAGGAAAAGAAGGAGCGCATGCAAAGATAATGAGGGCAATCATTTAGTGATTGCCCTCAGTTTTTATGAAGATTGTCAAAAAACGGATACATTTCAAATACCATCTGAATTTAGCCCACTGTTCTGACATTTTAGTGGGGGGCTTGGTCAATATAGAAACCCGAAGATCCATAGGGGGACGCGGTTGCCGAAGCCTATCTGTATATCATCCGCGGCTACGAAACTGTCAGGGATGTCGCGTATTTGGGTGAAGCCCTTTTTCGTACCCACGACCTCAAATAGGTATCTGTTGTCTACCAAAAGATCTCCATTTCTCGGGTATGCTATTTTATGACCTTCAGCCATCATTGCCGCGAGAAAAGACTCTCTTACCTTGCCTTTGTCTGCGTAGCCAAGAGCATAGAGCAGCGACGGGTTGCTGAGAAGTATTTTCTGAGGCTTTGCCATTGATTTGGGATTGCGTTCGGTATTGTAATATAATAAGCGCAGAATCTGAGACTTGTCAAGCAGAGACAATATCTTGATCATCTGGTTGGTGGATACCTGAAGCATTTCGGCGGTCACTTTGGCGTTAAGTGGGGAGGGCGACTGAGATGCCATTATTGTGAGCAACTGTTTGGCCTTGATCTGGGTCGCATATTCAATATTGGCCACTGCCGGCATATCATAGTCTATCACGCTTGTCACGATGTTATTGACACGCATCAGATAGTCTGTCTCAGTCTCTGTTGTATAGAACGGATAGTAGCCGTGTCTGAGGTAGCTGTGAAAAAGCTTCAGCATATCCCGGTCAGCCGTGAATTCGGAGGCAAGACGCATATGTTCGCTAAGGATTTCCTGAAGAGACAGAGGCTTTATTTTGATTCCCTGAAATTCAAGATATTCGCGAAAAGATAGCCCGGGAAGCGAATACATCAGACAGCGTCGTGACAAGTCGGCGATGGAATGATCTATCTCCAGCATTGAAGAACCGGTGAAGATTACTTTCAAGTCCGGGTAGAAGTCATAAATGTTCTTTACCTGACGTTCCCATCCTTTCAGTCTGTGCACTTCATCGAGAAACAGATGTGTCACACCTTCCCCGGAGGCTCTTTCCGCGAGTTCTGTGAGGGTATGTGAAGCGAACCAGATGTCATCAAGCGTAACATAGAGAGCTTTTGATGTGTCAGGGAATGACAGTTTTATACGTTGAAGCAGCATCGTGGTTTTACCGACGCCTCTTGCTCCCTTGATGCCTATGAGGCGAGTATTCCATGAAATCTCGTCATATAGGTTTCTTATATGGTCGGTAGAAGTCAGTTTTAATAACCGATTATATTGCCTTTTTAATGTCTCTATTTTGTAACCAGTTGATAGATTTGACTTTGATGCTTGTGTGGTGATGTCAAACTTCCTCATGAGTAGCCGCACTCATGTATCAATGTTGGATTGTCAGCTACTTGATTGCAAAGGTATCTCAAATTTTCATCATTTCAAAGATGACTTTGAGAAAATGATTATTTGAAAGATGAGTTGTCGTGCGGTCGGAAGGGGATGTGTCTTGACAGTTGGCGGCGTGTTGGCGGTTGCTTGTCGGCTGCGAGGATTAAACATTTTGACGGATGGGGATATTGTTGTATTTTTGCAGCACGAAAAAACAAATTATCAGATAAGACAAATTATCGGATAAGACAAGTTATCATACAAAACAAATTTTCGGACAAAACAAATTACCGGATTATCATGAAAAAGCTTATTGTCGCGGCTGCCGCCATATGCGGTTCGCTGCTTGCGGATGCCGCACAGCCGGCTTCTGCCGCAATCCCCGGTGACGCTCCCGCCGCCACCACAGTCAATCACCCCGACTGGAGCCGTCAGGCCGTGATCTATGAAGTCAACGTGCGCCAGTTCACTCCCGAAGGCACCTTCGAGGCCATCCTTCCGCACATCCCCCGCCTGAAGGATCTCGGCGTCGATATCCTCTGGTTCATGCCCATCCATCCGATCTCGCAGGAAAACCGCAAGGCTAAACTCGGAAGCTACTACGCCGTCTACGACTACAAGGGAGTGAACCCCGAGTTCGGCAGCATCGACGATTTCCGCGCTCTGGTCAAGGCCGCCCACGCCGCCGGCATGAAGGTCATCATCGACTGGGTGCCCAACCATTCCGGTTGCGACAACGCCATGGTCAGGAACCATCCCGAATATTATGCCCGCAATGAGAAAGGGGAGATGTTCGGCCCCTACGACTGGACCGACGTCTACAAGCTCGACTACTCTAACCCCGAGATGCGCAAGATGATGACAGACGCCATGCAGTTCTGGCTCCGCGAGGCCGATATCGACGGCTTCCGCTGCGATGTGGCCGGAGAGGTGCCGACCGATTTCTGGAACGAGAACCGTCCGCAGCTCGAAAAGGTCAAATCCGACATCTTCATGCTCGCCGAGGCTCCCAACGCCGATCTGATGGAGCATGCTTTCGACATGGATTATAACTGGCCGATGAAAGACCTCTTCAGCGCGATCGCCGCTACCTCCGGGCAGTACACCTTCAAGGGTGAAGACGGAAAGGTCAAGACATTCCCCGAGGCACACGCCACCGACATCTTCAAGCGTCTCGACGAGGAGAATGCCCTCTATCCAGGCGACTCCTACATGATGAACATGATCACCAACCATGACCTCAACTCGTGGGAGGGCACCGAATTCGAGCGTCTCGGCAACCTGCAGGAGGCATTTGCGGTGTTGATGTACACACTCCCTGGCATGCCGCTGATATATACCGGCCAGGAGACCGGCATGAACCGCGCCTTCGAGTTCTTCGACAAAGACAAGGCTCCCGACTGGGATTCCAGTCCGGCGGTGACCGAATTCTACAAAAAACTGAACCGCCTCAAACATGAGCGCCGCGAACTTGCCGCCGGCAGCAGTGCCGGATCACCCGTGGAGCGCATAGCCACCGCGTCGCCCGACGTCATAGCCTTCAGCCGCGGCGGAGTGACCGTCATGGCCAATCTCGGCAAAGAGGCCGCAAAACCCTTCAAAAAAGCTCCGTCAGTTAAAGGCATGACCGACTGGATGAGCGGAGAGACGGCCAAAGTGCCAGCGACACTCGCGCCCGGCGAATACAGGATCTTCACCACCGCCGGAAAATAAGATAGTCCCAGGCCACAAAAATGTCGGAGGGGGTGCGTCAGTTCATTCTGGCGCACCCCTTGAATTGTACTGCCGGTACGGGCGGGTATGTCAGAAAGATTGTATAATTGTTGCATGAGGTGTGTATAAAGCTAAGAAATGAGCGTAATTGTGAGCAAATTGCGTAATTAATAAGAAAAATTTGTCAATTACGATAAATTGATTATTTTTGTGATTCGTAAACAAAAGAAATACTAACCAGATGTCGCGGACGAGTCCGACTCCAGCCGCACATCAAAAACAAATCACACCATGAAGCACTTGTACGCGATGCTTCTCGCTGTCGGACTCGCCTCGCTGTGCGCGTCGGGTCAGAATGTGACGGTTCTGATGAAAGATGGCACAAGCCATAAATTCAATGCCGACTATCTGAGCGAGCTGTCATTCAAGGAAGTCCCGCAGGGACCCGAAACAGTGGAATTCACTTCAGTCAAAGTCGAGCCATACTCGGGGGGCAATGTCACGCTGACATTTACCAACGCCGACGGCACGGTGAGCTGCGTCACCGACCTTTACGGGCGTCCCGACTCAAACTGGCTTATGACAGGCGTCTACAGCGTGTCAGACACCAATGATGCCTATACGGTCGATCCGGGTTATTCGTCAGTGCGTATCGCCGGTGAGAACAACAACATAACCGGTGGAACTGTAGATATCTCACTCGACGGGCATGTCTTCACCTTTGACATAGACCTCGTTCTTGAGGGGGGCGAACGTTTTCTTGGCGTCTACACCGGAGAGATAGACAGATACACCCAATGGCTGAGCGCGGTCATGTCTGCCGCTTCCTACAACACCAATCCGCAGCCGGCAGGTGACTTCTACGTCAAGTTCAATGATGCCGACTGGACCTGCGAGATGGCTTTGGTCTTCACAGCATCGGCGTCTGACACAGAGCTTCCGGCAGGAGTCTACACCTACTCGGATGTGCGCGCTCCAGGCACCGTCTCGCCCGCGTCGTATGTCGACATCTACAGCCCGTATTCAACGCTCAAACTTGTGTCCGGCAGCAAGGTGAACGTGACCAGAGAGGGTAAGGTCTACACCATCGATATGGATCTTATGCTGTCAGACGGCCGTACGGCTGATTTCACATTCGAGGGGGAGATATCGGGCACACCGACGTTTGAGGCTACGCCTGAACCGGATCCGTTCATATTCGACGTTATCACGGTCAGTCCGTATGACGATGGAAATACAGGTCTTACATTCAACGTCTCGTCCAACAGGACAATCGCCCTCATGCTTGACTGCTACGGATCGGCCACAGCCACCTACTTCGAGACCGGAGAATATGTGGTAGGAGGCAACGGCGACCTGTATATCGACAAAAATGACAACTATACATTCTTCGCAAGCGACGGCAAAACGACCGGCGTCTCTTCGGGCGCAATGAATGTGAGCCGCGAAGGGAAGGTCTACACGTTCGACATCGACATCACGCTCATAGACGACACCCGTCTCAAAGGCACATATGTCGGCGAACTCGACAAATTCGCGCCCGTGGATTAGTAACCTGAAATTCTCCAACAAGAATCCAGAAAACAGATGAAAAAGACCATAATAGCCATAGCAGCGGTATTGGCATCCGCAATCACAGCCTCGGCCGTCGACTACAAGCACAAGCTGATCGTCAACAAGGCCGACGGCACCAAAGTGGAATATAAATTCGAAGACACGCCGGTCGCTACCGTCGAGGGCGATGACCTGAAGATAGAGCTCGCCTCGACCAGAGAGAGCGTTCTTTATCCGATCGCCGACCTGGCCAGTCTCACATTCGAGAAAAAAGAATACGACAGCGTGGAGTGTATCGGAGACGATTCGACCCGTGTCTCGTTCGGCATAAGCCGCGAGGCCCTTGAGGTCAGCGGCCTCACGGCCGGAGCGTCAGTGTCGGTCCATGACCTGTCGGGCATGCTCCGTGCCACAGGCGTCTGTGATGCCTCGGGATCGGTGACACTCGACATCGGCTCGCTCGGCAACGGCGTCTATATTGTGGAGGCCGGCAACAACACATTTAAATTCATACGCTAAGCACATCCACCATGAAAAAAGCAACAATTTTACCAGTCATAGCACTTGCGGCAGTTTCGTTTGCCGGAGCGCAGACAGTCAGAAACCTCGTGGTGACTGACCTTAAAGGGAAAACGACCCAGTTCCCTGCCGACCAGATAGCTGCGGTGACATTCGAGGAGACCGCGGAATACCTTCCTCTCAACCGGTTTCTGACCGCCGCCTACGAGGAGAGCGGGGCCGAGTCCGGGCAGTATGTCATTGAATTAGGCACAGGCGATCCCGACTCCTCTGGCGATCCGGCGGAAATCGGCGACATGCAGGTTGCGCTCCTCATGCGTGGACCCAGATCCGAGAGCCTTCTTGAACCTAAACTTCCCGAAGGATACTACCGGGCGGGCAACAACACCGAGAACTTCACCTTCGACATAACCCGCTCGGCATTATGGGTGAGAGCCGATGAGGGCTCCGACGGCGTCTCCGCCCTCATGATACTCGAGGGCACCGCCGACGTGCGTGCCGAGGCCAACGGCCTGTATGACATCCGGCTTGAGTTTGTCACGCTCGCCGGCCCGCTCGAACTCCGTTATCAGGGAGAGCTGCCCTTTCCTCCCGGAGTGTCGGAATTCGACGTCTTCACCGAGCCGGTAGAGGTGACATTCACCAACGCCCAGGGCCGATTCTACGGCAACTGGTACTATCCGTTCGCCGCCGACCTCACCACACAGTTCTATGTCGGGACCGTGACCGACGGCACGCTGACCGACGGCTACATACTTGAGCTTCCCATCTTCGAACCCAAGCCTGAAGACTGCATGGCCCCGAACCAGCGCATCGCCGACGGCACATACACCGTCGAGACCCGCGAGCAGATATCCAACACCTATCTGCCCTACCGCTTCACACCCGGCGCATACAAAGACTTCCTCGGCCATCAATACATATCGGGATCGCATCTGACCTACCTGTCACCGACCGGACACCGCCGTCTCGGCTTTATCACCGGAGGCACCATGACAGTCAGCGGCAACGGCACATCGTTCGTGTTCGACCTCGTCACGGCCGAGGGTGTAAGCGTCAAGGGCACGTACAGCGGCACCCCCTGCATCGGCAACTACTGCGACAACGATGTCAAGGAGCCTAAGCGTCCCTATTCGACACTCGACGGCAACGTCTCGCTCAACTGGGATCCCGCCACTGTGGCGATATCATACAACGAAGGACACAGCATCCTTGACGATGCCAACACGATCATGCTGATGTTTACCGACCCCGCTCAGGAGAAAGGAGACTATATATCGCTCGATCTCTTTACCGAAGGCGAGACCGTGCCCGACGGCACATTCACCATCGACAGCACGCTCGCCGCAGGGCACGCCATTCCCGGTGCCATCGACTTCGCCGGCCAGATGATGTTCAGCTGGTATGGCGACCTGGGACTTGTCGACGACGAGGGCTACAACACCAAACTCGGACCGATCGCCTCAGGCACAGTCACCATAAGCACCCTCGGCGACGGTAGCCGCAAGTTCATCTTCAACCTCAAGGATGACCGGGGCAACGAAATAACCGGAGAATACGCCGGAGTGCTGATCGACGGCAATCAGGAAGCCTCGATGCAGAAGAAGCTTGCCAAAGGCACTGAGCGCAAGATCCGCCGCACACCTGTCCGGCACCGGGAGCAGCGTATCTCCGAGAAATTGAAATAACCGGGTGCTGCGTTTCTCCGTTACGTTAAACAGACTGATTGCGCCCCCAGCGGTTCATGCCGCGGGGGCGTTTCTCTATGCTCCGGCGGCAGCCTGCATCCGCCTGTCGCGCGACACTATGGCGCGGTAGGCGAGCGCAGAGCCGAGCATGACGACGCCGATGCCGACTCCGAGCAGGAATTTGAGCGAAACGCAGATGCCGACCACGGCCGCCGCCACCCCCACGGCCATTATGGCGAAAGCGATTTTGCTGAAAACCCCGGCACCGGCTGTCGCAGCTTCGGCAGACTCCGTTATCAGACCGGCAGCGTCAGATTCCTGCATCAGGTGCGAATAAAACTTCGGGTCGCGGTGAAGGATCGTCTGCGTCTCCACGAAGAGCCTGAACTTCGGCAGAGAGAAGTTACTGTCGAGATCCTGCCTTAAAGAATCGATCAGCGGGGCGGTCATCATCTCGGCCGAAACGGCATAGAACTTGCCGTCGTCCGGCTCGAAAAGTCCCGGAACGGAGGCTACAGCCGCCGTGATGTCATCGACTACGGCGGCGTTCCCTCTTGTGTCGGCGGCCATATCTGTGAGCAGACTCCTGATCCGCGCCTTGTCGGCTGAGTCTATAGCTTCCTGAAGTGATTTTTTCATAGTAATTCGTGTCGTGTGTGTGTAAATTCATGTCGTGAGTGTATAAATTACAGAACAAGCCGGCGGTGTCAAAGGTTTTTTTGCAAAATGGCGCGGTAACGAATCCGAATATGAGGAATTTTTGTTAATTTTGTTGCTCATATATGGACCACATGAAAAAAATACAGGAGTGTCTGAGACCCGAACTCGACGAGATGGACGCCATCATCAGCGAGTCATTGCGCACGTCCAACCCGATGATGAACGACATAGTGACCCGTTATCTGAAGATCAAAGGGAAGCAGATACGTCCGATACTTGTCATGCTGAGCGCACGCATGTTCGGCGCAGTGAGCCGTGAGGTTCTTCTGGCCGGCGCCGCGCTTGAGATGCTTCACAACGCGTCGCTGATCCACGACGACATAGTCGACGAGACCGAACTGCGTCGCGGCGTCGCCACGATCAACGCCACGATGGGCAACCATATAGCCGTGCTGGTGGGCGATTTCTTCGTGTCGAACGCACTCGCCGCCGGCATACGCACAGGCGACATCCGCGTGGTGTCGGCCCTCTCGGCCCTCGGCAAGGAACTAAGCCTCGGCGAGATCGACCAGATATGCAACGCCCGCGACCACACGCTCGAGGAGTGCAGCTACTTCGGGATGATACGCCAGAAGACCGCGTCGCTGTTCATGAACTGCGTGCGGATGGGCGCCGGGCTTGGCGGCGCCACGCCGGAAGAACTCGACCGACTGGTGCGCTATGCCGAGCTTCTCGGCCTCTGTTTCCAGATCAAAGATGACATATTCGACTATTACGAAGACCCCCGCATCGGCAAGCCCACCGGCAACGACCTTCGCGAGGGGAAAGTGACCCTGCCCCTTCTCTACGCGCTCCGCACCGCCCCCGAGGCCGAATCGCGGCCGATGCGCGATCTGCTTCTTGCCGGCGACCTTGCCCCGGCCGACATAAGCGGCCTGATAGAATTCGCCAAGCGTCACGGCGGCGTGGAATACGCCTACGACCGCATGCGCGCCATGCAGCGCGAGGGAGAGGAGATACTCGCCACATTCCCCGACTCGGAATCGCGCCGTGCCTTCACCGGAATATTTGACTTCATAATCTCGCGCCACAACTGATGCTCAGACACTGCATGGTCGAAGGAGTCGCTGAAGCCGGCTGCGACGAGGCCGGCCGCGGGTGCCTCTGCGGTCCGGTGAGCTGCGCCGCCGTCATACTCCCCGACGGATTCGACGCTCCCGAACTCAACGATTCCAAACAGCTCACGGCGGCCACCCGCGAGCGTCTGCGCCTGCGCATAGAGAGCGAGGCCGCGGCCTGGGCGGTGGTCATGGTCGATGCCGCCGAGATCGACCGGATCAACATACTCAACGCCTCGATAGCGGGCATGCAGCGCGCGCTCGACGCCCTTGCCGTCAGACCAGACCATATCCTTGTTGACGGCAACCGTTTCAGGCCCTATCTCGACCCGGTCAGAATGATCGACATACCATACCGCACGGTGGTCAAGGGAGATGCCACCTTCATGTCGATAGCGGCGGCCTCGATACTTGCCAAGACCCACCGCGACGAACTGATGCAGCGCTATGCCGAAGAATATCCCGGCTACGGCTGGGAGAGCAACATGGGCTACCCGACCAAAGCGCACTACGCCGCGCTGTCGCGCCTCGGCCCGACGCCCATACACCGCCTCACATTCAAACTGTCGAAGACCTGACCCTCCCCACACGCCGCCCCGCCCTGTCGCCGTGCCGGAGTACACGCTTTGACGTCACTACATCGCCGCGAAGCCTCTGCGGCTCGGCATCGCTCTGCGAGAGGTTATGGGGTGCTTTGACCCGGTGGCCTCACGCGGAGGGCGCGGAGGCGCAGAGGGCTTCGCGCTGGTATTGAGGGCGCGACCGGACCGGGAGCAGAGGTTGGCGGTTTGCGGAATTTTTGCTATATTTGCGGAGTACACATCTGAAACGAACTCAATGAATCCCCGCCATATACTCCCGATGATCGCCATGCTGCTCGCCGCCCTTGCATTCTCCTGCGGCTCAAGTGGTGGCTACAGTGATGTTTTCGCCGAAGCAGAGAAGCGTATCTCCGAACATCCCGACTCCGCGACGGCATACCTCGAAAGCCTCGCCACCGACACCACATGGACGAAAGATATGCGTGAATCCGACCGTGCGCGTTTCGCCCTTCTCCGCGTCAAAGCCACCGACAAGGCATACGTTCGCCACACATCCGACTCGCTGATCCGCACCGCACTCGCATATTACGAAAACCACACCGGCGCGGATCACTACCCCGAGGCATTGTATTACTGCGGTCGCGTCTACTCCGACCTAGGCGACTCGCCCACGGCCTTGCGATATTTCCAGACAGCCCTCGACGCTGTTCCTGATAATGAGGAAAACCGGAAGCTTCGCTGTCATATACTCAGTCAGACAGGACGGCTGCTGAACTCCTTACGGCTATACGACAAGGCTATCCCCTATATTGAAGAAGTAATTTCATTGGAAAGTCAAGATCCTGACAAAAAAAATCTTATCTATAATCTTGAATTGCTCGGGGCAATAAATTTTCATCTAAAAAATTATGATGTATCAGAAAAACAGTTTTTAAAGGCACTTAAGACCGCTAAGCCCGAGTGGACAGCTATTATAGCCCGTCAGAAAATGTATCTTGCTGCTCTAAAACGAGAAAAGGGCTACCATAAAGAGGCATTGTCACTCATAAGGGGAGTGCCGGAAAGCATAAATGATGATTATTCCGGCACAGCACTTGGATATGCTGCCAGAATTTATATGCAGGCTGAAAAACCTGATACCGCATATATGTATGCGTTCCGACTTGCTTATTCAGAAAAAGGCAACAATAAGAAAAGTGGGATGCAACTATTGCTATCGCCGGAGTTCATAGACATGCTCCCACAGGATTCTGTTCTACCGCTTGTGAAAAGATACAGGGATGCAATAGAAGACTTCGTAAGTAAAAACGGAGATCACCGAGCATTGGTGCAAGATGCATTATATAATTACACATTTCACGAAAGGGAACGAGCTGAAAGTGACAGGCAGAAGTTGCAGATGCAGAAAAAATCACAATTGTTCTATGTATTGCCATACTGATGCTAGCTTTGATGTTTTATTTTGCCATGCGCAGTAAGAATAACAAAATAAAATTGCATGAAGCAATAAATGAACTCAGGATATTGAAAACACACCTCATGCCTCCATCCTCTAATAGTGAGAGTAAAAAAGAAGAAACTGATAAAATTAATGACGAGAATGCTCTCTCTCAATCTTTGACTACGCAAAATCTTCAAAAAGAATTGCGCATGGAATGGCTTGGTCTTTATGATACTATGCCTGCGCCTCCTGCAATTTCCAATGAGATTCTTTTATCTGACGCATATAAAGAGCTTGTGCGTAGAATCGAAAATGAAAAAAATGTACCATCAAACAGTCCTCTATGGAAAGAGATCGAAAAAGCGATAATTAATATTTCTCCTGATTTCAATCCGCGCTTAAAAATATTGATGGGTAGAAAGCCGAAGACCGATGAATATCACCTAGTGCTTCTCATCAAATGCGGCATAACCTCCACACAGTCGGCCAAGCTGTTCTCAGTAGTAAAATCAGCACTAAATTACCGACGCAAAATCCTTGCAAAAGCATTATTGGGATCTGAAGATTCGGTTAAGGCATTAGACTTTATAATACGCAGTCTATAAGAGAATTATATAAACTATTTGGTTCAAATTTCGGTTCAAATTAAAGTTTCAACCTAAATTTGAACCAAATTGTTCTTTTATATAACTGTCAGCTATTAATTTTGCGGCGAACCAACCAGCTAATGTTATGAAAAATTTTTTACGGGCTGTTATTGCATCCAGTCTATTTCTTGGAACAGCCACAGGTATGAGCGCAATCAGTACAACACAGATAATGTTAAATCTTCGGCCTATTGTAATTATCCCGGGTTATGAAGAGGAAGGTAATACTGGGGAACGACTACCGGGCAATAATCCGGATTGTACCATAGATCCACATAGAGGAGTTCAATTTCAGTCAGGAGAGACGCCGGATTTTATTCTGTTTGCATCCGGAAGCAAGATAACCGGCAAGACAAAATCCTATTTTCTAAGGGAAGGAGAGATCTTCAGCGAGAATGACAATGCCTGTTTTGAAGTAATGCAGGATGGTATTGTCAATATAACCTCAACGAGATCTCTTGCTACAGACAAGGCCTTTGAAATAAAGAAAGAAGGTGCTGTTGATCTGCGTTCATTCGGAGACATCCTGCTATGTAAAGACGTTGTCAAAAACGGCGGAAAACTTAATGTAACGGGGGAAGAAGTCTGTCTGAATTCCGGATTTACTGTTGAAAAAGGAGGAGAACTTGTTATAAGCACTAACAAATAGCGTAAGAGAAATTATGAATAAGTTTTTTTTGGCCAGTGTATTGGTCGCTTTCATCAGTCTGACAGCATACCCGGACTATGTTCCGATGATACGCGAGGGTCGTGTGTGGGAGTACGAAGGATACTTCAACAAATATGGAGAATCGGGGCAGGTGCTGCATTATATGAAATTCGACGGTACCGTGACGGTCAACGACAAGGAATACCATGCCTTCGGCATCTACAACTCCAAGTTTTATCAAAGAACTGGAGAATCGAGATCGGACTACACCCTGTTGCGGGAAGAGGAGAGAAACGGTCCGGTCTGGTTTCTGCGTGAAGAATCAGGCAGGGTTTACGTCCTTATGTATGGAGATTCGGCATTCGAATATGTCTGGACAACAGGAAGTCTTCCTGAGGCTGAGTATGACGAGTACGTCCTGTATGACTTCACTCTCGAAGAGGGATCTGCGGCATGTCTACTTCAGTGGGGCAATAAAGATCTGGCGGGATGGATGCATGAGGCGGTCTATCAGGATTCTGAGATGATCGACGGGGAATTATGCAAGGCTCAGAGTTTCAGGTTCACAGATTCCGTAAATGAAGTAAACACAGAAAAGATGCCGTTTTATGGTTTTGGGAAATCTATAGTTTTAGAGGGAATCGGAATCACGTTCAACGGTTGTCTGCCATATTTCTGTGTGGATATGAAGAGCTCAATCGGTGATGACAACTCAAGATGTCCGATTGATTTCTCATGGCTCAGGAGTGTGCGAAATTCTGCTGGCGAAATCATTTACGGACAGGAAAGTCCGGCTGCTATTTCTGAAGTCATGGTTGAACGGCAATCTGAATCTGATATTTATGATGTTATGGGCCGTCGTGTAGACTCGACGGTTCCGGGCAGCGTCTACATACGCGGCGGGAAGAAGTTCGTGGCCCGCTGACGGCGGGACTCGGACGCTGACAGCTGACGCGAAGCCCTCTGCGGCTCGGCGTTGCTCTGCGTGAGGTTTCGGGGTGCTTCGACACTTTGGCCTCACGCGGAGAGGCGCGGAGGCGCAGAGGGCTTCGCGCTTTCGGAAAACTCTGCGGCTCGGCGTAAGTCTGCGAGAGATTCTGCGAGGGGTATGGCGAGAGGCTTGCGGTGATGGCTGAGGGCGCGACCGGACCGGGAGCAGCGGCTCTCCGAGCCGTTGAAAACTGTGGCGATGATATTGAATGGTAGTGTGGTACTTGCTACTGTCGGCGTCCCGGAGGTCCGCCGCTCCCGGTCCAGACGGCGGGGTTTGACGGAGGGTTTGCGTGGTTGTCAACGCCTCGGAGAGGCGCTGCTCCCAGTCCGGTCGCGGGGCTTGACGCGGTAAAAACCGTAAAAATAAGCAGTTGTTTTATATTACTGTCCGCTAAACTTTTTTTGAGCGATTGAAAAATTAGGGCTGACACCTATTGCAGGAGTCAGCTCTAAAT
>VSPN01000048.1 GCA_009775355.1 Muribaculaceae bacterium | reverse complement strand
GGACAATACTTATAAAAGAAAATCTCCAATCGCTTGATATATAAGCGATTGGAGATTCATAAAGGTGGTCCCACTTGGGCTTGAACCAAGGACTCCCTGATTATGAGTCAGGTGCTCTAACCAACTGAGCTATAGGACCTTGTAAAACCTGAGTGATGCGGCTGCCGTCGAATACGTTTTGCCGGATTCGTTAGCGGCATCGGCGTTTTACTCTGCAAAGTTAATTATTTTTTCTCAATCTGCAATGCCTTTGCTGCTGTTTTTTTATTTTATCTGCGTTTATCTGTGATTTTATATGTGCGCAAAGTGTATTGTCTGACCGCTTTTCTAAGTTTGCCAGTTTTCTAAGTTTGCCAGTTCTGAAGAATTTTCAGTGAAGTGATGGTGCGGGAGGGGAGGAGTCGAAAGTCAGAGGACGGCGCGAGAAGAGAATGTCAGTTCTTCTTCCTTCCGAAATATCTGTTGAGCATAGGCGGCACGGATACTGAAGCCAGAATTATTCCGGCCCAGTCGGCGAGCAGGTCGTGGAAATCAGATGTCCTGCCTATCGCCATTGCTCCCTGCGCCCACTCGTCGATTGCCGCGAATATGGCGACGCAAAGTGCCAGCATTCCCGCTTTGCGCCATGTGAGCGCATGCCCGACATGACACACCGGACGGCGGTAGTCGAAAAACATTACCGAGGCGAGTCCTCCCATCATTATGGCGTGAACTACTTTGTCTGCATTTGGGAACAATGTCACTCCTGTGTCAGGCACCGGATCCGGCGCGAGTGTAAGCCACAATACTGCCAGAAGTGTAAGAAGTGTCGGCCACCACCGCAGCGTCACGGCTTTCCAGTCATGTCGTCTCGTTTTCATAATCAGTCTGTCTGAAGATGATCAGTCTTTTTGAAGCTGCAAAGTTAACAACATTTTCTTATTCCGGCAATTCCCCCCGATTTGCAATTCATCACTCGTCATTTATCATTCATCACATGCCAATCCCGTCTCATCACATGCCAATCCCGTCCCCCCGGTCATGGCAGGAGGACGGGATGAACTGACCCGGACACTGTCCCTGAAAGGAGGTCTGGATTTTGTCATTGTGCGGTGTCGGAAGTCTCGGGAGCCTTGTCAATAAGATCCATGAACTGATCAAGGTTCGGAGTGATGATGATCTGAGTGCGTCGGTTCTGCGCGCGACCTTCGGCGGTGGAATTTGTGGCTACCGGGTTGTATTCTCCGCGTCCTGCAGCGGATAGGCGCGACGGATCGATGCCGAAATCATCCTGCAGAGCCTGCACCACCGATGATGCACGAAGTGCCGAAAGATCCCAGTTGTTGCGGATATTGGTGCGGCTGATGGGCACGTTGTCGGTGTTTCCTTCTACAAGCACGTCATAATCCTTGTAGTCCTTTATGATCTTGGCTATCTTGCCGAGTATGTCCATCGCGGCAGGACTTATCTCGTAACTGCCCGATTTATAGAGCATGTTGTCGTTGAGTGAAATATAGACCACTCCTTTGAGTACTTTGACATCCACATCCTTGAGCTCTGAAGAATCGAGCGACCGGGTGAGGTTTGTCGTCAGCACAAGGTTGAGTGAATCTGAACGCGATTTGGCCGCCACAAGTTCCTTGATATACTTGTTCGACGAGTTTATCTCGTCTACGAGTTTGGATATGTTCATGTTGCCTTGCGCCGTATTGCTCATTGATTTGTCAAGGCTTTCCTTAAGTGAGGCCATGCCTTGTTTCAGATCAGAGTTCTGCTGCTTGAGATCACGGATCATGGCTTCCATGCTTTTGCCGTTGGCAGTGCACTCCACCAGACTCTCTTTCGTGGTTTGGTAATTGTCTTGCATTTCGGCGTATTTCTTATTGGTCACGCAACTTGACAGAAGAATAGCCGCTGCCGCGCCAAATGCGATAAATGGTTTGGTTTTCATAGTTTTATCTTTTTAGTTGGAACTGAATGGCGATATATGGCTGAAGCAGGAAACCTGTTCACCAAATCTACGTTATGACCAGATTGCTGCCGGGAATCTGTTTCACTCCGGCTGTCCGGTCGAAGGGGGATGCTGTCATGTCTTGTCGCAATCTTTCACCCATACCGACAGATTCCTTCCCTTTACGCTGAATTCTCCGTAGCCGTCGCTGTCAATGATGACATTTTCGCAGATGCTTCCTGTAAGCTCCTTCCAGTTTTCTCCGGCATGTTCCGGACCGACGCATACCTTCTTTGTGCCGTCGTCGCCGTTGCTGAGCAGCAATACGAGTCCCGATCCCGGATGTTCCGCATCTCCGTGTCGTACAAGTCCGACAGTCGAGGCATGATCGAGCAGACGGGTCTCTTCTCCATAAGCGAACCGGCGTCTTGCTTCCAGAAGAATGTCGATTATCTTTCTGTGAGGAGAGGCTTCGCGGACAGTTTGAGGAGAATCATTTTCTTCATCCGGCTCTGTCGTATGTGTCACCGAATAGTAGTCTCCGTAGAAAATCACCGGATAACCCTCTTTCATAAGGAGTATAAGAGCGTATGCGAGCGGTTTGAACCAGTCCTTGACCTCAGAAGCAAGACTGCCGCCCGGCTGCGAGTCATGGTTGTCGACAAATGTCACCGCGTGCTGCTGCGAGCAGATGGTGAGCGTGTTGTCGAGCAGACGGCGCATGTCGTAATCCTCGCCTTTCTCCGAAGCCTCATGAAAGTTGAAATGAAGCGGCACGTCAAAGAGATCCGTCGCTCCGTCAACTGCCGAGAGAAAGCCTTCGAGTGCTCCCTGATCCTCGCTCCAGTATTCGCTGACTGCATACAGGTCTCTATCCGCATGATGTCGTGTCTCCTCAAGAAACCGTCGGGTAAAGACATTGTCGATGTGTTTGGCCGCGTCCATCCTGAAGCCGTCGAATCCGAATGTGTTGATGACCCAGTCTCCCCATTTAATAAGTTCGTCGGCCACTTCCGGATTGTTGACGTCGACATCATTTCCCATAAGATAATCATAGTTGGCGTTTTCTTTGTCGACACCCTGGCTCCATCCTTTACCCGGGCCTATGATCCGGAATATCTCGTTCTGCCCGGTCAGATTGTCGTAGTCGACACCGGAGAAGTGATGCCAGTGCCACTTGAAATCCGAATATGTGTCGCCGCGTCCCGGGAAGGTGAATTCGGTATACGATTCGATCTGGCGCGGAGCTCCGATATTGTCCAGCCGGTTGTCGGCTGCCACAGGCTGCGCCTCGAACCGTTCTGTGCCGTCGCCGTTCATGCGGTGGTCAAGCACGGTGTCGAGTATGACCTGTATGCCGTTGTCGTGAAGTGCCGCAATGGCCTTTTCAAGCTCCTGGCGCGTACCGTATTTTGTACGAACGGTGCCTTTCTGGTCGAATTCTCCGAAATCGTATAGATCGTATACTCCGTAACCGACATCATCCGGGCCACCCCCTTTATAAGCGGGAGGTATCCACACTGATGTCACGCCTGTCGCTGCCAGATGCTCGGCGTCGCGCGCAAGCTGGTTCCACAGTTGTCCGTCGGAGGGTAGATTCCATTCGAAATACTGAAACAATACGCCGTTTTCCATTTTATTATTTTCCATTTTATTATATGTGTTGATTCGCTTCTTATCGAACGCGCCGGCACCGGTAATTGTTGACCCTGCGCATGACGCGGGTCTCTTTTCACAGGATAGCGAGAATGAACCATATGTGCCTTCATCGGGTTGAAAATGCATCAAAGGTCAAAACTGAAGGTTATGGATAAGTGTGCCCCGCGGCAGTCGATACATGGCAGGGTCTCCCTCGCCGGACTCCTTGTGACGGTCGGCATAGTGTTCGGCGACATCGGGACTTCGCCGCTTTATGTCATGAAGGCCATCGTGGCTGTCAATCCGCATTATGATGCGGATTATATACTTGGCGCGATCTCATGCGTGATATGGACTCTGACACTGCAGACGACTGTCAAATACGTCCTGCTCGCCCTTCACGCCGACAACCGGGGGGAGGGGGGCATTCTCGCTCTGTTCGCCCTTCTGAGGAAGCTGCCCCGCCGCTGGCTTTACGTTGTGGCTGCTCTCGGGGCGGCCGCTCTCGTGGCCGACGGCATGATCACACCGGCAGTGACCGTGACTTCGGCCATAGAGGGTATACGCCTTGTCGCGCCCGGAGTTCCGGTTATCCCGGTGGTTGTGGCCGTGATCATCCTGATTTTTCTGCTTCAGCGCATGGGCACCGGCGTTATCGGCAGATGCTTCGGACCATACATGCTTGTCTGGTTCCTTTCGCTGGGGGTGCTCGGAGTAGCGGCCATGACGGCCTGTCCGTCGGTAATCAGGGCTTTCAATCCATGTTATGCTTTCAGGCTGATGTTCTCGTCGCCCGAGTGGTTTCTGATTCTTGGCGCGGTGTTTCTGTGCACGACAGGTGCGGAAGCCCTTTATTCCGACCTCGGTCACTGCGGTCGTCTAAACATCACGGTCAGCTGGCTTTTTGTCAAGGTCATGCTGATCCTCAACTATCTCGGTCAGGGAGCGTGGCTTCTCTCCGGATCAACTGACGGCAAGACGGCGATAAATCCTTTTTTCGGCATCATTCCCGGATCGCTGACCGTTGTCGGTGTGGTCATGGCCACGCTCGCTGCGGTCATTGCGAGCCAGGCGTTGCTGAGCGGATCTTTCACGATATTCTCTGAGGCTGTCAATCTTGATTTCTGGCCTAAGCTAAGGATCAAGTATCCGTCGCAGGAGAAAGGTCAGCTCTATATTCCGGCTGTCAACTGGGGGCTGCTCGCAGGGTGTCTGCTGACTGTTGTCCTGTTCAGGGATTCCGGTCATATGGAGGCTGCCTACGGACTTGCCATCACCGTGGCCATGCTGATGACAACAGTCCTTCTCTCGATGTGGATGCGTACACGGGGAATCTCAAGACCGCTCTGTGTCGCTTTTTTTGCTTTCTTTGTCGCACTCGAGGGCCTGTTTCTCGCGGCAAATCTGTTCAAGTTCACGCATGGCGGATGGTACACGCTGCTTGCGGCCGGAATCGTTGCGGCCATTATGGTGATATGGCACAGATCGAGCAGCGTGCATGCCGGATTTCTCGATTACAGACCGTTGCGCGACAGTTCGCGTGTCATATCTGCCATGAAGCTCGACTCGGGAATTCCGAAATATGCATCAAATCTTGTATATCTCAGCAACTCTCGCAATTCTGGAACCGTTGACTCGAAAATCCTTTATTCGATAATACACAAAAGTCCGAAACGGGCAGACCATTACTGGTTTGTGCACATAGAATATGTCGACGCTCCCGACACTCTCGAATACTCGGTCGAGGTAATAGAGCCTGAAACAATCTATGCGGTCACCATGAGGTTCGGATTCCGCGTGGAAGCGAAAGTAAGTCTCTATCTGCGGCATGTGGTGGAGGATCTTGTCAAAGCGGGTGCTCTTGATCTTCGCAGCGGCTATGAATCACTGAGAAAAGAGGGCATAGCGGGCGATTTCAGGTTTATTATCATTCACCGGGTCTTTTCTCCCACGAGCAATTGCCGTGGCGGCGAGGCTTTTCTTATGCGGATGCACGACCGGCTCCGGTCGCTCGGTGTCTCCGACCGTACGGCTTATGGCCTTGATACCAGTCTTGTCGAGCTTGAGACAGTGCCTCTTATCATCAACACGACCGCGCCCCGCCGGATTGCTCCGGTCAGTTCAGACGCTTCGGAAAAAGAAATATGATTGAGAGAGCAGTCATGACCGCGAGAGCCCAGGGATAGTACAGGTAAGGGAAAGGGGCCGCCGGCGATATTCCTGCCAGCGAAGTGGCGAGCAGGGTCTGGGCCCCGTAGGGTATCATGCATTGCACTATGCATGATGTCGAGTCAAGAAGCGACGCAGTCTTGCGAGGGTCGATGCCGAACCGCTGCGAGATGTCGCGCGATATGCCGCCGACGGTGATGATCGCCACGGTGTTGTTGGCGGTGCATAGGTTGACGGCGGCCACAAGCAGGGTGATGACAGTCTGTGCCCCTCGCTTTCCCGACACCCGTGAGGTGAGGCTCTGGATAAGAAACCTGATTCCTCCGGAGCTCTTGATTACACCGAGCATTCCGGCGGCAAGCAGGGTTATGATTATAAGGCCGCCCATGCCGGCGATGCCCGATCCGGCAGCACCGGCAAGTGAAAGAGGGGTGTGGCCGTGAAGTGCTCCGAGAGCAAGTGTCGCCAATATGCCGAGCGAAAGGACAATTGTGACGTTGATTCCGGCTATGGCCGTGCCGATCACCACGAGATAGGATATGACTAGAGTCCACTCCTTCTCCTGCGGCAACGAGACCGCCCCCGTGTCAGGCCCGGTGAGCATGTAGATCGCCGTTGTGATCAGCGCGGCCGGGAGTGCGAGCCAGATGTTGGCCTTGAATTTGTCGGCCATGCCGCATTCCTGTGATCTTGTGGCCGCTATGGTCGTGTCGGAAATGAACGAAAGGTTGTCTCCGAAGAAGGCTCCTCCGAGTATTACGGCCACATAGAACGGCACCGGCGCTCCGGCGGCTGATGCTATGCCCGACGCCAGTGGGGTCAGGGCTACGACTGTGCCGACGGAAGTTCCGATTGAAAGTGATATGAAACATGCCGTGAGGAACAGCATCGGCACCACCAGACCGGAAGGCACCGATCGCAGTGCGATCGATACGGTAGCCTCGACCGAGCCTATCTCTCCGGCCATTGACGCAAATGCCCCGGCCAGAATGAATATCCAGATCATGTAGAGAATGTTGGCGTGTCCGGCGGCGCGAGAGAAGACCTCGATGCGCTTGGCAAGTGGGCGTCCCCTCATGGTGATGACGGCCCAGGCCGACGATATGAGGAGTGCCACGGAGACCGGCATGCTGTAGAAATCGTCGAGAATCAGCGATACCGCCACGTAAAGTATAAGAAAGAGTATCACCGGCGACAGTGCGAGCCATCCCGCGGCAGACCGGATGCGGTCATAGCCGGAGTCGATGATGCTTTTGTTGTCCATATGGTTTCAGAAAAGGCCGGAACAGATCGCACTCAGCTGTCTGTCCCGGCTTTTGATGGTGTTTGTTTTGATGGTGTTTATTGTGTTCAGAATGGGAGGCCGGTGGCTATATAACCGATTTTTACGTCAGGCGTGAACTCGGATGCGCGCGGCGGCCGTTTCCCCTCGCTCAGGGCTGCCCCGAGGCTTTCGGATATGCCAGTCTCGTCAACCCCGAAGTATAGGCCGTTCCATTTCCAGTACCAGATGCCGGAGTCGTCGAAATTCTGAAATTCCGATTCGACTCCCTTGAGGGCAAGGACTTTGCTGAATTCATCGCCTGTGCGCAGCTCTCCGTCGGGAGTGTTGATAGCTCTCGCGTTTCCTTCGAGTGCTATCACATCGACTTTTCCCTCCATGAAATCATAGATCGTGAACTGAGGCACATCGGCCAGCAGAAATGTATAGGCCATAGCATCGGGAGTCTCAGTGGTCAGCACCACGTCATAAAGGTTGGCTACAGCCTGGGGGAGATCCGATATTTTTTCACCGACCCGGACGGGTCCGATCGAGTCACTGGTCAGAAAGAACTCCACTGGACCGGCTACAGGTGATTCCATCGACTCTGTCCGGGCAGAGTCTGATTTTGCGGAGTAGCCTGCGGTTTCGGTTTTATTGCCATTGCATGAGGCGAGCAGGAGCAGGAATATGCCTGCGGTATATAAATTCTTCATGTCTGATCAAGTTTGCGTGGTTGATTATTTTGGGTGGTTGATTATTCAGTTGAAATCCGGATACGGGGCCTGTCATTCCCCTCTGAGGCGTGTGTGGTAGTTGGGATCGCCCACCACCCAGATCACATCGCCCTCCATGAGCACCAGATCGGGGAATGGCTGGAAGAACTCTTCGGCACGCTGCACCTTGACTATCATCGAGTAGAAGTCGTGGAGAATGTCGGTATCCTTCAGCGGACGGTCTATCACGGGTGATGTCGCGCGCAGCCTTATGCTCGAAAGTATAACATGCTCCTGTTTCGGAAGTTCATTATGCATCGAGGCCGTGCGCCATTCTTCTATGTCCTTGTTGAGGCGCAGAAGCTGCTCATCCGATCCGATCACGCCGAGAATGTCGCCCGGAAATATTCTCGCGTCGCGCGACGGCAGAGGCATGTATGACTCTCCACGCTGTATGCTCGACACGCTCACCCCATAGTCGCGCCTCAGTCCGGAGTCTTCGAGCCTGTCGCCTACAAACGGTGTGGTCTGGTCGATCTCTATAAAGGCCTGGTGCATGTCGTCGACAAGGTTGTTGTTGATTCCCAGACGCGTGTTCTCGCGCATGTTGAGATTGTTGATAAACTTGTTTTCTATGTTCCTGTATCGTCTGACGAGACGTGTGCCGGCAAAAATGAGCACAAGGACGAAGCAGCCCGCACCCACAAGCCAGCCAGTGAGCGAGGAGTAGGCTACGGTAGTGAAATATACGATAAAGAAGAGAGCGGCGAGATAACGTATTATGCGCATGGCCAGAAGGGGCACGTCGTAGAATGCGGCCGTCTGGTGGAGACGGATCTTCTCGCTCTGCTGAGTGCTGCTGAACGTCAGGGCTATCAGGAACGGAAGCATCGCCACAAGAGTCAGTACGGTTGCGGTGATGTGTCCGAAGCTACCCAGATATTTGTCGGCAAGCGGAAACAGGATAGTCTCCGACAGAAGGATCTCGGCCAGAAGCACCACCGAATACAGGACTATTCTCCAGAGATAGCGGCTCAGCACTGCCCGCCACAGACTGCGGGTCTCGTTCGAGTCATAACTCTGTCCCGAATACCTGTCGATCAGGAATCTCAGCCCTTTGGGAAGATGCTTTTCTGTCAGATCGGCGGCTCCGCCGCTCATCTTTATGAAATAGGGCGTGGTGAATATTGTCAGCACCGACACTGCCACTATGATCGGGTATACTCTCGGTTCGAGCACTCCGAGGCTCATGCCAAGCGATGCTATGATAAACGAGAACTCGCCGATCTGTGTCAGCGTGAATCCGCTCTGTATGGCCACACGCATATTCTGACCGGTGACGAGCATGCCGAGCGATCCGAAAAGAATCATGCCGGCTATCACGACTGCCGCCAGAAGCAGGATCTCCCACCAGTATTCAGCGAGCACTCCCGGTTCGACCATCATCCCGACCGAGATGAAGAACACTGCGCCGAAAAGATTCTTGACCGGAGTTATAACTTTCTCCATCCTCTCTGCCATGACTGTGCCGGCGAGTATCGAACCCATGACAAACGCACCGAGTTCAAGCGAGAATCCGCAGGCCACACTGAATACGGCCATCGAGAAGCAGAGGCCCATCGCCACCACAAGCATGGTCTCGTCATTGAGAAACCTGCGCGAACGGGTCAGAAATGTCGGCAGGACGTATACACCCACCACAAACCAGATGATCAGGAAGAACATCAGCTTGCCGATGCTGAACAGAAGTTCAGTGCCCTGCACGTCGCCCATGGCGAGCGAGGAGAGCAGCACGAGCATCAGCACTGCGAAAAGATCCTCGATGATCAGCACCGCTAGAACCAGCGACGCGAATTTTCTCTGCCTCAGTCCAAGATCGGATAGCGCTTTCATTATGATGGTGGTCGATGACATCGAGATCATGCCTCCTAGAAATATCCGGTTGATCATGTTGAGTCCGAGCACGTATCCGACGCCGAAGCCGGCGAATGTCATGCCGGTTATGACGATCAGGGCCGTGACCACAGCTGAACTTCCTGAATTGAGCAGTTTTCTGAACGAGAACTCGAGACCGATCGAGAACATCAGCACAACGATGCCCAGATCTGCCCAGAACGTTATGTTTTCAGGATTTGCTATCGACGGCAGGTAAACGAATTTCGGACTTGCCAGAAACCCGGCGAGGATGTAGCCGAGCACGACTGGCTGGCGCAGCTTCTTGAACAAAAGCGTGACGATGGCACCGAGAAGCAGGATCCAGGCCAGATCGGCTATCAGTCCGTTGGTGTGTTCCTCCTCTTTCGAGGTTTCAGATGCGGAGGCCGGATCCGTTATCTCTTGTATCTGCGTGATCTCGGTCACTGTGGTCTGTTCCGGCAGGAGCATGAAGGCAGATGCTGTCGGGAGTGTGGTCATGTCGGTGTGGTTGTCGGATTTAGGTTAGCTTTGGTTATGAACGGATATCACAGCTGACTGCGTTCTATGACGAAAAGGTTGTAGTATGAGAGAAGCAGAGTCGTGAGCGGAAGAGCCACGATAAGACCCATGAAGCCGAGAAGACTGCCCCATACGGAGAGAGCAAGAAGAATTATCGCCGGGTTCAGGCCCATGGCCTTTCCCATGATGCGTGGTGTCAGCACAAGATCCTGTATGCACTGCACGACTACGTAGACCGCCATCGACTCCCAGAATATGATCCAGAAATTACCGCCCGTTCCGGCTGTCCACACGAGGCACAGCAGCACACACACCGGCAGTGAGATCAGCTGGAGGTAGGGCACGAGGTTAAGAATGCCGATGAAAAGTCCGAGCACAACGCCCATCGGGAGGCCGATGATCATGAACCCGATCGAGAAGAGTATGCCGACTATTGCGGCTATCAGGAACTGCCCCCGGAAATAGCGGTTCATGGTGTGCTTGATGTCTGATATGATCCTGAAGACGCGCGGCCGCTGTGAATGGGGAACGAGCTGCTTGAAACTCAGCATGAGACGTTCATAGTCAAGCATGATGAAAAGAACGTAGATTATCACTACGAGCCAGCTCACTATGCTTGCCACAAAAGCTACGCCGGATGTCAGAAAAGTCCATGATGATGTCAGGGTCTTTCTGATAATCTCGCGCCATTCTTCTTTCGATAGCAGCCTCGATATCTGGTTGAAATCCACGTTCTCGCGGATGAAACGGTGTATACTCTCCGAAATATATGGTATCTTGATCTGTTCCGTGGCATATGCTTTTACCATTTCTGTCATCTGTGCGCACTCTCCTGCTATGTATGGAAAGAAAAGAGTGCAGAACACTCCGGCCGCGACACATGTCTCCAGCAGAGTGAGGAGCACCGGCACAAAGCGTTTGTGCATGTGAAGCATCCGCATGTTCCATTTTACCACCGGCTCAAGCATGTACGCTATAAGACATGCCACCAGAAATGGCAGCAACACACCCTTGAGAATATCAAGAAGGTAGATGACGACCAGTATGCCGCATATGGAGAAGACGATGCGTGCGACTCGGTCGAATGTATATGGCTGACGTTCCATCGTTCAGATAATATAATTTGAAATTTTTAACAAATTCCGGAGACTATTGTTTTAGGCCGCAGGCGCGAGCGGCAATGTCGCGTCGCGAGCCTAAAATACAAAATTAGTTAATAATTTTGGATAACGGAGTGGAATAGTTAATTTTGTGTCATGAATGTTTTGAAAAGAACATCTTTGTTTCTTCTGTTGTGTGTGCTCGCGTTCATACAGGTATATGCAGACGCGCTTTCGGATTTCACTGGAAGCCGCTCGATCAACGCGCCCAAGACATCGGTGCTTGTTATCGATATTGAAGACGGTTCCGAAATTCTGTCGCACAATGCGGAGCTTCCGCTCATCCCGGCTTCGATCATGAAATGTGTCACGACGGCGACTCTGCTCGAAAAGACGGGCAGCGGATTCCGTTATGAGACTCCGGTCTATTACACCGGGAATCTCGAAGGTGGCGTCATCGACGGCAATATCGTGGTGGAAGCTTCAGGCGATCCATCTCTTAATTCCGTGCATGATCCGGAATCTCCCGATTTCGTTACAGAGATTGTCGATGTTCTTCTGGCTGCGGGCGTGCGTGAAGTGAAAGGCTCGGTGGTTGTCGACGAAGAGCGTTATCCCGGACCAGCAGTAAATCCGCTGTGGGCGTCGGGAGATCTGGGCCATTCATACGGAACCGGCACGCACGGCTTTAATTTCGAAGACAATGCCTCGGGCAAAAGATCGGTATCAGATCCTGCGGCAATTTTCAGGTCGCGGCTGAGAGCCGCAGCTGCTGCTGCCGGAATCAGTATCGGCCAGGTCGATGTAAGCAACTCCGGACACCGTCACAGGCTTGGCCGTCACCGTTCGGCAACTGTCGACGAGATAATGCGGTCGTGCATGATGAGGTCAGACAACCAGTTCGCCGAGGCAATGCTCCGAAAAATAGGTGAGGAATATGGAGGCGAAGGCTCGGTGGCGAAAGGCGCTTCCGAGGAATCTAAATTCTGGAAACACAAAAAGGCCGACATGAAGGGTGTCTCCATATACGACGGATCCGGCCTGTCGAGAAGCAACCGGCTGACCGCCCGGTTTATGGCAGATGTGCTAATGTGCATGGCCGACAATCCGTATTATGCCTCCTTTTTCCCTCTGGCCGGACAGGAGGGCACTCTCAAGAGATTTCTTGCGGGATCGGCTCTTGAAGGGTTGATAGCCCTCAAGACCGGTTCGATGAGCGGAATCCAGTGTTATGCCGGATACAAGCTTGACGAGAATTATGCGCCGACACACGTTGTGGTGGTCATGATGAACGACATGGCCAACCGAACGGCGGCACGTTCGCAGGTCGAGACACTTTTGCTGAAGACTTTCGACGATAAATCACAATCAGGATTATGAATAGGATTCTTAACGAGATAAAAGACAGAGTATATGAAGCCGAGGGCCTGCTTGAACTGCTGCAGTTGCGCGGAGACAGGCTTGAAGACCTGCGCCCGCTGATTCTGGGCAGGATAGACGAGGCCCGCGCTCTCATTGTGTCGCTTGCCGACGAAGACAAGGAGAAACCAGTTGCGGATAAGCGGGAACCGGCGGTATCTTCCGCCACTCCGGTTAAGGAGAATGAGGCAGACACGTTATGCGAAGCGGAGGAAAATCCGGAAGCAAAGGGATATGCAGAGGAAACCGCGCATGAATGTAAGTCTGAATCTGAACCCTGGAAAACATCAGCGGCTGTGTCTCCGCGCCCGGCGTTCTGTCTGAACGACCGTTTCAGATTCCGCCGTTCGATATTTGCCGGAAGCCAGGATGATTTCAACATGGCAATGGATCATCTCGCCACTCTCGACAGTTATGAGGAGGCTGAAGAGTTCTTTATAGAGGAAATGGCTCTTGATCCGGAGGATCAGGATGTCATCGATTTCATGTCAATAATCAAAGAATACTTCGGTCAATGAGCGGACGCCTCCACATAGTCCCCACTCCGGTGGGAAATCTCGAGGATATGACATTCAGGGCAATACGCGTTCTGCGTGATGCCGATCTCATTCTTGCGGAGGACACACGGACAAGTGCCGTGCTGATGCGTCATTATGACATACACACTCCGATGCGGAGCCACCACCGCAACAACGAGCACCGTGCTGTCGAAGGGCTGGTGGAGGAGATTCTATCCGGAAAAGATGTGGCACTTGTCTCTGACGCAGGCACTCCGGGCATATCAGATCCCGGTTTCATGCTTGCCAGAGCATGCCGCGATGCCGGCATAGAGGTGGAGTGTCTTCCCGGTCCGACGGCATTTGTGCCGGCTCTTGTTGCATCGGGGCTTCCATGCGACAGGTTTGTCTTCGAAGGATTTCTGCCCCTGAAGAAAGGCCGGGCCACGAGGATCGCCAGGCTTGCCGCTGATCCGCGTACGGTCGTCATATACGAGTCTCCCCTAAGACTTGCCCGAACGCTCCGGCAGCTCGCCGACGCTTTCGGTCATGACCGTCAGGCCGCGGTCTGCCGCGAGATCTCGAAAATGCACGAGGAAATACGCCGCCAGACTCTCGGAGAACTTTTTTTTCACTATGAAGTGAACCAGGCCAGGGGGGAAATTGTTATTGTCATAGCACCGGGTGGGAAAACCGATGATTCCGACGGCATGACTCCCCGGATAAATGAATCTAACTGAATTTAACAACCAATAACCCAAATTGCTATGAAAAAAAGTTTATTATTCTTGGGAATCGGAGCACTGCTTCTTTCTTCGTGCGCCGGTAAGGATCAGAAGAAGATCAACGAGGATTCCGTGAAGATCGCCGATCTGACGGCAGAGTATGAAGAGGCTACAAACTTCAATGATTCGCTTATGCTCCTTATGGGCGATATCTATACGGGTCTCGATTCAATCAATACGCAGGAAGGTCTGCTCTACAACATGGGCAACGGCGATGCTGCAGACCGCCGCGCCGAGATCCGCCGCAACCTTTCCACCATCAAGGCGCGTCTGGCCGCTAACAAGGCTCTTCTTGCCTCTATGGAAGCAAAAGTGAAATCTTCAGGCAATGAGAACAGCGTTCAGGCAAAGACAATAGCTCAGCTGCGCCAGCATATCGAGCAGCAGGATGCTAAGATCGCACAGCTTGAAAGCGATCTGACCAAGGCCAAAGAGGAAATCGGCAATCTCAACACTCAGGTAGCCGAGACTCAGGAGCAGGTGAAAGTAGAGACCCAGGCCAAGGAGGAGGCTCAGGCCGCCACTGTGGCTGCAGAGAACGAGGCCAACAAGGTGTATTATGCCATCGGTTCCAACAAGGAACTGAAGAACAAGGGTCTTCTTTCAAAGAAATTCCTCGGAGCGACCAAAGTGCTTCAGGGCAACTTTGATGCTTCTTACTTTGTGACAGCCGACAAGCGTAATCTCCGCACCATACCCACCAATTCTAAGAAAGTGAAGATCTGGACCAACATGCCTGAAGGCTCTTACCGTATTGTGGGTGAGAAAGACGGCCCCAAGAGCATCGAGATAATCAATCCCGACAAGTTCTGGTCTCTTGCAAGCCATCTTATAATCCAGACAGACTGATAATAATGAAAAGAACAGTGAATACATGCATAAGCGCGGCCATGGCCGCGCTTATGTTTGTTGGATGCAAACCGACTGAGAAAAATTACAAGGCTGCTTATGATGCCGCACTGTCAAGGCGGCAGGAGGTGGCGCAGGAACAGATGCGTCCGGCGACGGGACTGCTCAGTGACGACGGGCCTCAGATGCGTATAGTCGGCGGAGACACGGTTTATGTGCTCAGGGAGTGTCTGCGTCTCACTGACGGCACGCGTGTGCCCGGTAAATGGTGTGTCGGGGTCGGAGTCTTCAGAATGGATACAAACGCCAAGGCTGCCGTGGCGGCGCTCGGTGAATACGGTTGTCCCGATGCTTTTGTGGCCAAGGCTGCCGGCGGTAAATTCTATTCTGTGGCGGCGTATGCCTCATCTCTTGATTCGGCACGCCTTGCGGCAAAGGATTTTGTTGCAAGGTTTCCTGACTATCCGTTTGTAGGACTGCCCGGAGCTCCTGTGCTTGTCGCCCAGTGAGAGGTGGGACTGGTTTTAAGGCCGATATGTAAACCAATGCGGCAGCAATGTGTTTATATTGTGTAAACAATTAAACATATTGCAGTTATGGGAAATTTGACCAGAACTATGGCGGCGGCAGTAATGGCGTCGGCCGCGCTTGTTCCGCAGACGTCGGATGCTTGTTCACGTATCCTTTACAAAGGCAGTGACAGTCTCTTTGTCGTGGGGCGTTCTCTCGACTGGAAAACTCCGATTCCGACCAATCTCTATGTCTATCCGCGAGGCGTTAAGAAAGTAAGTTCCAATCTTGATAATCCGATAAAGTGGACGTCCCGCTATGGCTCGGTCTATGCGGTAGGATATGACGGAGGTGTGACCGAGGGCCTTAATGAGAAAGGGCTTGTTGTAAACGGTCTTTTCTGCAAGGGTACGGTCTATAACGACACCACTGTGACAAAACCGTATACCATGTCATTGTCTGTCTTTCCGGCATGGATACTTGACCAATGCGCGGATGTCGACGAAGTGAAGGCACTCCTTGAGGACGCGCAGTTCGAGATTCAGGGAGCGACTTTCGACGGAGGCACAGTATCAGCTCTTCACTGGGGAGTGACTGACGCCACCGGGAAAAGCATAATATTCGAGTTCGACCGTGGCCGGATCAATATCTATGACATGGGAGATTATCTTGCCATGACCAACGATCCGCAGTGGCCGGACATGAAAGCCATAATCGACTATTGGGACAAGATCGGCGGAACGCATATGCTGCCGGGCACAGTCTCGAGTCCTGACAGATGTGTGCGGACGAACTTTCTCGCGCATCATGTAGAAGCGGTAGGTGACGCCTCGCTCGGTGTTTCGATCACGCGGAGTGTGCTTGTCAACAGTTCTGTGCCCTATACCTATCTGATCCAGGGCGAGCCCAATGTGAGCAGTACCCAGTGGCGAAGTTATGCCGATCTCCGCGACAAGAGGTATTATTTCGAGATCGTGACCAATCCGGGATATTACTACATTGATCTCACTCAACTCGATCTCGGCAAGGGATCTCCGGTGCTTAAACTCGACACCTCGGCCACTTCAGATCTGATCGGAAATGCCAACAGCCGGCTCGTGAAGGCCGAACCGTTCACGCCTATGTTCTGATCAGAAGTTCGGCATGAGATAAAAATATGTGGAATAAATTATTAGCGGAGCTGCAATCCTGCGGCTCCGCTAATAATTTTCGTGCGCTATGAATGCGTGGGGTTTTATCGTGCGATTATCTTCTCGCTCTTTCCTCCTGATCGTCTTATAAGAATCTGTCCGGCTGAGGGATTCGATACAGGAATGCCCTGAAGATTGAAATATGTTTCCTGACAATCTGATTCTGTGGCAATGTTTCCGACCCCTCCCTGTGTGGTGACATCTGCGCGCTTTATAATGATTCCGTCGGATTCGGTGATGTCGTTCAACTCGACTCCGCAAGGAGTGCCCGACCAGCTTTTGAAGCTGTAGGAGGTGATATTGCTTGTGCCTGGGAAAGTATGCCCGGAAGCGTATTTCTCATTTTTCTTGCCATTGGCTTCGATAAGATCCACATACTGGTGGGTAGGGGTGTTGTTGACCACGTTGTCGTCAAATATCTCTTTGACATAATCAATGTGCCATATCAGCATGCCGTGGCCGGGTATGTATTTGTCCCATCCGGTCTGCTGCCTGTTCTCCACAAGATAGTATTCAGTCTCTTTCTCAGTCGGGACAACAAAAGCCATGTTGGAGTCAGCGAGGTTGCTCAGCTCGACATTGCCGGAAGTTTCGTATTTCTCGGGAGTCATCCATCCGAGAGCCCAGCGTTCGTAGGCTGAATAGTTGGGCGGAGTGCGTCCGTTGTTGTTATAGGGACCGTAATCGAGCACTGAATATTCACCTGGAGTGTATGAGTTGTTGTAGGAAGTAGTATAGAGATCGGGGAGACCGAGCACATGGCTGAATTCATGCACGAAAGTGCCGATGCCGTCGGGAGAGCGCCGGCCGTAGTCCGTCTCGTTCGAACACGCGTAATGGTCGACAGTGACACCGTCGACTTCAAAGTCGGCCTTGACGTAATGAAGATCCCATGAGTGAGGCCAGACTGTATTGGTCTGACGGCTGTCGGCTTCTCCGAAACCTGCGTAGAATATGTAGATGTTGTCGACAAGACCGTCTCCGTCGCGGTCGTATTGTGTGAAGTCAACCTCGTTGTCGAGTATCTCGCATGCGTCGACGACCATCAGGTGGGCATTCTCGTCATTTCCCCAGTAATCGTTCTGTCCGTAATATGCCATGTTGTTCGGAAGTGTCACAGGACCGTAAAGATCGAATACAGGGCTGAACTGCGGGTTTCCCTCTTTGTCGGCGGAGTTGGCGTGGAACCAGTCGCGGCATGACCCTTCGCCTCCGAATCCGTCGAATCCCTCTTTGTTCAACAGATCGGTCCAGTATGCGTGCACAGAATCCTCGCTGTCAGAATACGCTGAATACTGGTATGATGAACTGTTCTTGTCTCCGAATTTCAGATCCTGGAACTGCACGAGTATCACTATGGCTTTCTGCTCACCGGTCGAAGGAAAAGTTGTATCTGACAGTCCGTAACCCTGAGACTTTCTCGGAAGTCCGGTGCTTCGGGCGGTTCTTCTCATTTCCTGACGGCGCGACATGCGCGTGTCAAGTATTGATGCTATCGTGTTGTCCGACATAGGAATTGCGGTCATGGATTCAGACTGGGTTCTGCGGTCTGCATCGTGCGCTGTCACTCCGGTGGGAATCTGCTTGCCATCTTTGCTGATGGTGGCGTATACGAAACCAAGGTCGTTGTCCCATACAAGCGGACATCCGTCTTCGGTCAGATAGAGATGGGCGTGTTCATCGCCGACAAGACGTATTGTCAGTGTAGTTCCGTCAGGTTGTGTCACTTTCTCGCTTGTGCGTACGGCAGGCTTGGCCGAGGCTGTCGCCGCCGCTCCTGCCATAATGGCCGCCATGAGCGATATTCTTGCTGCGTGATTGAGTTGTTTCATGGGTAAATTCGTTTGATAATGAATGATTTTGTCGGTTTGTATATGTCGGCTCATCTTATTCAGAGACTTCAGAAGCCGACGTGCTTTTGTTTTTTTTCGGAATGGTCCAGATGGCGGAGACTGTCATGGCGAAAGGCGATGATCCTCCGTAGCCGGGGATGAACCACGGCTTGTTGCCGCGGTCTTCCGATGTATGAAAGATGAAATGCCACCTGGCAGTCCATCCTAATGAGAAATTTCCCGCGATCTTGACCTGAAGGCCGGCAAGAGCCTCGCCGTACAGGCTCATGGAGCGGAGTCCGGTGAGAGACAGATGCTGTGTCTCGTTCCAGTATTCCGAACTGACCGTGATATCTGTGATGTCATAGCTGAACGACGAGAATCCTCCCCTAAGGCCGATAAAGATCTGATAGTCTGGATTGCTTTTGTATAGAAAATTGTAGTTCAATCCGAGTTTGGCGTAGAAGGAGGGAGAGGTCTTGTATGTGAAGTTGGATCTCGCAGGTGTGTCAGACGCATAGCCAATGCCGCATTCGACTGTCGGGAAGAACCAGTTGTGAAGCGACACGTTGGCCCATAGGTCGAAGCTTCCGTAGCGTTGGCCGAATGCCATGAATATGAGGTCACCGAAATTCACGCCTGCGTTAATGCCGTTGTAGAGAGGATAAACCGGGCCGGATCTGACTTTGCGGACTGTGTCAAGTGTGGCGAGAAACATCACCGGCTCCTTGAGCGGTTCGCCATGCTTGTCATAATAATGCAGCACGGTTACAGGTTTTGCGTCATCGACATCCACGGGAGTCACAGAGGGGGAGGGGGGTAGTATGTCGGGCCTGGAGAGAGAGGGCACGCTGTCGGTGACGGGAGTAATGTCGGGAATGCTGTCGTTCTGTGCCATGGCTGTCGCATAGAGCGTCAGTGCTGATATGAAAGTCAGTAATAGCTTCATGACTCGGCGTTTGATACGGAGAAATATATGTGCAGGTTTTCGGAATTCGTATTGTCGATGAATCCCTGAGGGCATGTCACCGAATCAATAAGCACTCCTTGGCAGGAGATTTCTTTTATTCCGAACAGATAACTGACACCGCATTCCACATTCACGAAGCGTGGAGTACGCGAATATATGAAAGTCACCGTGTCGCGGGCTGTCGAGCCTTTGCGGCAGTCGCGGAACACGTATCTTGTCGTGTCTGAATCTATACGGAATGGCAGAAAAAGCCTCTCTTTTGCCTCATCACCCTCCGACAGCACAGCATCGTCGGGTGCGCCCGGCCCGTACACTTCAAGAGAATCGACAGTAATAGACTCGTTGCTTTCGCCCGAAGCGTAGAATCCTGCCAAAGGGAGCGCGTTCTTGTTTTCCGGGCATGTGTCTGTGCACGATGCGGAGACTAACAGAATAAATCCGGAGGCTATCGATGCAGGAAATATTCTCATCTTCAGAATTCTTCAGCTATGAGATAATTGTTGCGTTCAGGAGAATTGCGGGTGATCATTTCTCCGATGAAGCCTGTGCAGAAGAACTGGACTCCGAGAACCATGAAGACAAGCGACAGATAGAAATATACCGACTTCGTGAGATAGAAATGGTAAGTCTCCGAGTGCATCGACACCAGTTTCATGATCAGAACGGTCACAACAGCAAAAAAACCGATTATGAACATCAGCGATCCGAGCAGACCGAAGATGTGCATAGGCTTGATTCCGAACCGTGACTGAAACCACAGAGTGCCAAGATCAAGATAACCGTTCACAAAGCGGTCGAGACCGAACTTTGTGGTACCGTATTTTCTGGCCTGATGTTTCACGACTTTCTCACCGATTTTCTTATAGCCTGCGTTTTTTGCAAGATAAGGTATGTACCGGTGCATGTCGCCATAGA
This sequence comes from Muribaculaceae bacterium, assembly GCA_009775355.1. Lineage (GTDB taxonomy): Bacteria > Bacteroidota > Bacteroidia > Bacteroidales > Muribaculaceae > Lepagella. The sequence goes on along the minus strand of VSPN01000048.1, from coordinate 826 downwards.
CCTCGATGTGTTTTACGACATCCCTGCGGTATGCCTTGAGCCCGCAGTTGAAGTCATGCAGATTCTTGATTCCGCTGACTTTTCTGGCCGTTGCGTTGAACAGTTTTGTAGGAAAAGTCTTCGACAACGGGTCATAACGCTTCTTTTTCCATCCTGACACAAGGTCATAACCTTCAGATACGATCATATGGTACAAAGCCGGAATTTCGTCGGGCGAGTCCTGCAGGTCAGCATCCATTGTGATGACCACATCTCCCTTTGCCCGCTGGAAACCTACATTAAGAGCCGGCGACTTTCCGTAATTGCGAGAAAAAGAGACGGCATGCACAGCCGCGTTCTGAGAAGCGAGTTTCTTGATGACGTCCATGCTTCGGTCGGTCGATCCGTCGTTGACAAAAATTATCTCATACGAAAAGCCGTTCTGGCCCATTACCCTCTGAATCCATTCAGTCAGTTCAGGAAGAGACTCCTCCTCGTTGAACAAAGGTATGACAACTGATATATCCATATGCAGATTAGTGAGATGCGGTTAAAGAAATCGTGCGAATCCGGTGTCGGAGGTCATAAATAGTCAGACGAGCCGACAGGAAACACCATTTAACTTACAAATATAAGTCAAATCTTTTAAAGAACAGGATAAATACGGTAAACAAAACAAAAAAAACAATTTTTTTAAAGAAAAATTTGGAAGATTCAAAATAAAGTTGTAATTTTGCATCGCTTTTCGGAAGAACGAAGGCAAAAGCGATGATTCGCTAGCTCAGCTGGTAGAGCACAACACTTTTAATGTTGGGGTCCTGGGTTCGAGCCCCAGGCGGATCACTTG
>VSPN01000047.1 GCA_009775355.1 Muribaculaceae bacterium | reverse complement strand
TTTAGAGCTGACTCCTGCAATAGGTGTCAGCCCTAATTTTTCAATCGCTCAAAAAAAGTTTAGCGGACAGTAATAATAAAAAGTCAACCCCGGCACGCACCGCCGGGGTTGACTTTTTATCGTGAAGAGTGTTTCGTTATTGCCTGAAAGTCTGAATACCACTGCATTCGATGCGGCCGTCGTAACTGTTGACCGACCAGCAGTTTTTCTGGACTCCGTAGATGCGGGCCGTGAAAACGCAGTTGTCGTTGATGTAGACGCAGCAGACGGAATTGTCGGTATATATCTTTATGTTGTAGACTCCGTCGGATGGCGCGTCAAACAGGTATCCATCAGCTCCGGCGATGAAGCCCGCACCCTCGGATCCCTCTTCCTCGAAGTTTATCTTCCTGCGTCCGTTGCCTTCCGGATTGACCATGATCGTGTAATATTTCTTAGAGTCTGTGCCGCGGGCGAACGAGATGCCGAATCTGTCGGTCTCTTCCGATACTGTGACTGTCATGGAGATCCGGTTGCAGTCGGCGAGTCGGTTGAAAAGCACATGGCTGTCGGCTCCGAGTGTATACCGGTTTGTGTCGCCTGTCACGTCGCCGCCGCGCGACATTTCACGGAGCGAGGTCTCTGTCGAGAACTTTGTGTCAATTCCTTTGACAGAGCCGAGGGTGAGGGTGCCGTCGGGATGCTGTACGAGCCTATGGCATACGAGAGCGCCTGCCCATTCTGGTTCAGCAGGGTATGCTCCGACGCTGGCATTGTCTTTCCCGGGTCGGGTGGGGCACCATCCCCATATGTAGCGGTCGGTGCCGTCTGAAGCTGTTTTGCCGGCATAGAATGCCCGTGAGTCGAGCATACCTTCATGCAGGTCCGGCCAGATGCCTGCGTCATCGCGGGTGCAGGCTCTGAGCTCGTCGAGAGTGCGTCCTTTGAAATACTGCACACGGCGCACAGCCGCATGTTTCTCGGAATAGACGAGATACCACCAGTCGCCCATTCTGAACACGTCGGGGCACTCATAGAAGCGGTCCCACATCATTGTCATGAAGATGCCGCGAGACTCCCATGCGCGCAGGTCGGCTGAACTGTATTCGGCAAGCACACCCTTGCCGTTTTTCTGAGTGGAGACAATCATGTGCCATAGTCCGTCATCGCCACGGAACACGCACGGATCGCGGAAATCCATGGTGCTGTATTCATCGCCTGGCGAAAGGATAAACGACCGGTCCTTGGTCCATGTGCGGAAATCTGTCGAGGTGGCGACCATGACTCCTTCTCCTATCCCGGTAGCCTCGATATTGACTGAATGTCCGGTGTAGAAAGTGTGATAGGTGCCGTCGGCTTCATTGTATACAGTCGATCCGGTGCCGATCGCGCCGTCAAGTTCCATTACAGAGCCTGTGGATATCAGCTCTCCCATTGACTCATAGCTGGCGCAGTCGCGGGTCGAGATTCCCCATATCGGATGGAAAGTCGCCGAATTGGGACGGAATTCCTGAAGATAAAGAATTTTGAAGTCTTTCTCCAGAGGATCGTAGAATGGCATAGGGTCGCCTACATAGCCCACTGCCGGTTTGTAATATGTGCCGAAGCCCTGCGCGTCGGTCGATTCGAAATATGTCGCGCTGTTCTCCAGATTGCTGTTTTCCGGAGCATGGCTCTCTTCGCTGCATGAGGCGAGCACGGTGGCCACGAATGACATGGATATTGCAAGTAAACACATTGGTTTCATGTTGTAATGATATATTGCGTGCAATCTTTCGGGCGGATGCCGTCATTTGCACAGATAGTTGATGGCGTTCTTAGTGAGTTGATACATGTTTTCACGGTATGGGTTTTCCGCTCCGTTGGGATCGTGCCATTCGAATGCGGGGGTGCCGATTGTGATGACACGTCCGCTTGTGTAGCCGTCGAGTATGTCGCGGGGCGCGAATTCGGCTATCGTCACACAAACAGGATTGTGGTCATGGGCGGAAGCGAGTGCAGTGGCGCCGGTCTTTTCTTCCCATATGTTCATGTCGCCATAAGAGTCCCAGTCGACGATCCATTGCAGGGTGCGGTTTGAGTTCGCGCATCCGGCGGCAAGAAGACAGACTCTTCCGTCGTCATCGGGAGTCAGATCCGCAAAGAGGGGGTGCGACTCATGGCCGAGGATGCTGAATCCGAGGTCATACCCCAGAGTCTCGTAGAAGTCTCCGCCGAACATGTTGCCCGGACTCTGCTGGTCTTTCGCTATGCGCCACACGTCGTTGATATATCTGGCACCGTCGCGGGTAGCCAGGATATTTCCCCCCTTGATATAGTAATCATTGAAAAGATCGCGGGTGTCCCACATTATTCCGGGCCAGTCGGTGAAGTCGAGGTGGCACCACACCATCGTGAAGTCAGAAAGCTTCACGGTGCCGTCGAGAATCTCCTGCAGCGACACGAAGCGGGAGTTGGGTATGTTGGTCAGCATCCACCGGGCGGCGGAAGCGGCCTCATCTCCGAGACCGGTCACATCGGCGGCATTGCCGACAAATGCCTTGGGTGCCTGCGAGATCTCGCTTTTGACTGCCGTCGCCGTGTAGGTCACTGCGGCGGTGCGGCACACTGCGGACAGCTGCTGTGGCGACGAGAAGTCGAGCACTGATCCTGATGCCGGAGTGACAGTTGTCTCTTCTCCGGTCTCGAAAGTGAGCTGCATGGCCGTCACGTCTTCGTCAAAGGGCACATAGAACAGAATGGTGCGGGCATCGTTGTCGATGGATCCGGCATATCGGCCGTTGAGCGATGCGCTGACGAAGGTCACGTCATCGCGTTTAACGGTCAGGGTGTAGTCGGTGAAGACGTTACCGTTGGTCACTCTGATATTGCGGGGAACGCTGCAGTCCAACACCTCTCCCGGGCGGATATCTGCCTCGGCTCCCGGCGCGAGCTCAATGCGCGCGAGCGACATGGCTGAGATGTCATAGCTGTCGGGAACGTTGATTCTGGCCGTTTTGGCCTTGTTGTCGATCTCGGCCTCGAAGGAGTCGAGGCTGAGACTCAGTATTGTCGTGCCTCCGTCGAGGTTCAGATCTGACCGATTGCCATCTTTGCAGTCGGTCAGACCGAAAGTCAGCGCGATTGCGATAGCGAGTAAATATATATGGCTTAATGCTGTTTTCATGTTTTCAGGTCGTTGTTAAGCGTTTTACCATCCTCCGATATTCTGGGTGTAATGTCCGTTGCTCGCACTTATCTGGGCAAACGGAATGGGAAGATACTCGTTCTTGTCGGCAGTGAAATGCGCTTGTGAGTAAATGGTGCATTTCCCCGCTTCCTCGGCGTAATATCTGTTGAGTGTCTTTTCGGCGTCACCCCAGCGGACGAGATCGAAAAAGCGGTCGCTCTCCATGGCAAGTTCGAGGCGTCGCTCGAATTTGAGCATCTTCAAGGCCTCTTCCTGACTGTAGGTGCCGGTATAGGGCTTGACGAGCATGCGGACGCCGTAGGCTTTCTCATAGTCGGCTATGACCGAGAGACTCTGCGCGGCGCGGGTGCGGAGCGAGTTTATGAGTCCGATGGCCTCGCCGATGCGTCCGTCGTTAAGCTGGATAAGGGCTTCGGCCCGCATCAGCATCACATCGGCATATCTGATCACGATATGGTTCATAGGGCTCGCCCAAAGACCGTCCTTGACCATGAACCCGCTGTCGGGATCGACATTGTGCTTCAGCGATACGTAGTAGCCGTAAAGCCCGTTGGAGCGGCTCCAGTCGGCAGTGCGGTCCATCATGTACTTCGGATTGAATTCGTAGGGAGTGCCCGGAAGTCCGACGGTGAGGAAAAGGCGAGGATCGGCATAGTCGGTGGTCATGTCGTAGTCGCTGTTGTTGAATGTGTCGGGCATGGGGTGTCCGTCGCTGTCGGTCCGGAAAGCGTTGACAAGGTTCTGACTCGGCTTGTAGAAGTCGCAGCCGCCGTCGGTCACACCGGGTATATTGGGCACGATGAGGCCGAACGCCCAGTTGCAGTTGCCGTTCTTTGAGCCGTCGTTCATTGAATACTGCATGGCCCAGACGGACTCGATACCGTTCTCATACTGCGGCTCAGGACGGAAATTGTTGTGGAAGTCGGCTTCGAGACCGCAGCCCGACGCGCCAGTCACCGCAGATTCGGTGTATTCGACCACCTTGCGCAGGTCGTCGGCGTTGATCGATGTGATGGCGTGTGAGGCCTCGTTGTCCTGCCTGTATGCCTTGTAGAGATATGTCTTGGCAAGATAGGCGGCGGCTGCCGCGCGTGTCGGACGCCCTTTCTCGGCCTGTACGGCCGGAAGTGTCTCGTAGGCATAGCGGAAGTCTTCGGCGATTTTCTCCCAACCCTCGTCGTTGCTGAACTCACGGTTCGACAGGTTGTTATATTCGTCGGGGCTCATGCTCGCGTCAATCGCGAACGGAATGTATTTGAAAAGCTGTTTGAGCAGGAAGTGTCCGTGCCCGCGCAGAAATCGCATCTCGGCTATGCGGCGCTCTTTGAGAGGGTAGGCGTCTGCGTCGACCTTCTCCAGAAGATCCAGGGCTGTGTTGGCGCGCGATATGCAGTTGTAGAGCCGTTCCCAGATGCTGCTCAGATTCCATGCGGTGGTCATGACTCCCTGAGAGATCTCGAGGGCGTGGAACACATCTCCGTCTTCCGTGCCGTTGCCTCCCTTGTAGGCGTCGTCCGAACGCACGTCATAGTTCCAGAGACTGAATGAGGAGTTGATATCCTCGCCCGATATCCAGATGGCATAGGCGGAGATGACGAGATTATCGATATATTCGGGCTGTCTGAGCTGATCGTCATCCATCACGCCCTGCGGCTTCTGCTCGTCAAGAAATGAATCGCAGCTCGCTGTCGTGAGACTTATAATGATTGCTGCAAGCGTGTATATTATCTTTTTCATTTGATGTTTCTGTGGAATTAGAAGTTGATGTTGAGGCCGAATGTCAGTGTCATCGGAATCGGATAGCCGTAGTTGGGGTTCTCCGGATCTACGCCTGTGAAGCCGTTGCTCTTGAGCGTCAGTAGATTCGATGCGCTCAGATAGAGACGCAGCTTTGACATGCGCAGCTTTTCGGTGACGCTCTGCGGGAAGTTGTATCCGATCTGTATGTTGCGGAGTTTGAGGAACGAACCGTTTTCGACATAGTAGGTCGATACGCGTTTCTCGTTGTTGATGTCAGAACGGCTCACCGCCGGAATCGACGAATCGCTGTTGACGGGAGTCCATGAGTCGAGCAGACGTTCCCCCTTGTTGAGGAATCCGATGTTGAGTCCGCTCCAGAGATCGGTCTCTTTCTTGAGATCGGTTATTACGTCCTGTCCCTGCACACCTTGCCAGAACATAGAGAAGTCGAAGCACTTGTATTGCAGATAGACATTGATGCCGTAGGTGAAATCGGGCGTGGGGTCGTATATCCATTTCTGGTCGCGTTCGTCGATCACGCCGTTGTTGTCGAGATCAGCCCAGCGGATGCGTCCCGGAGCCGCGCCCTCCTGTCGGGCATGATTGTCGACTTCCTCCTGCGAGCGGAAAATGCCGTCGGCCACATATCCTACCTGCGATCCCATCGGATGGCCGATCACGCTCTCGACCCCGTTTCCGCCGAATGTTCCGTTGGCGGCTACCGTTGTCGGCAGTTTTGTGATCTTGTTGCGGTAGGTGGCTATGTTTCCGGTGATTTCATAATGGAAGTCATAGTCTGTGGTCTTGCGCCATCCCAGATTGAGTTCGACACCGTGGTTGAGCACTTCGCCGGCATTGATCCACTGGCTTGTGCCTTCGCCCATGGCCGCTATGCCGACCATCTCCACAAGAATGTCGGAGGTCTTCTTGCGATACCAGTCGAACGATCCGAAGAGCTGGTTGTTGAGGAATCCGAAGTCGATGCCTGCGTTATACTGGGTTGTGGTCTCCCATTTGATGTCGGGATTTCCTATCTGGTTGCGTTTGAATCCGGAATCAAGTATCGCGCCACCGTTGGTGCCGGCGATATCGTATGAAGTTCCGTATCCGCCGCCACCCCAGGTCGAGCCGGAATACTGCGGCACGTAGATCGTGTAGCGGGCGTAGTTGTAGATTTCCTGGTTTCCGGTCTGTCCCCATGAGAATCGTGGCTTGAGCTCGGAGATCCAGTTGACATCGCGCAAGAAGGCCTCGTTGTTTGCCCTCCATCCGACTGATACGGACGGGAATGTGGCGTAGCGGTTGTTCTTTCCGAATCGCGACGAGCCGTCGTAGCGGAGTGTGACTCCGACAAGATAGCGGGAGTCAAAAGAGTAGTTGGCTTTCCCGAAGAACGATGCAAGCGAATATCCCTCGCTCGACCCGTAGGCCATGGCGTTGCCGACACCTGCGTCGGGCCACATGTAGTCGGGTGTGAGGATCGAGAAGTCTTCCTTGTAGGCGGAGAACCATTCGAAGTTCTCGCGTATAAGCTCCATGCCGGCGAGAACGTCAATATGGTGTGCGCCGAATTCACGATTGTATTGTCCGATAAGGTTCCACATCCATCGGGTCCAGTGCTCCTGTTTTGCCTCGACGGCGTTGGTGGGGTTGGCCATGGTGCCTTCGGTGATGGGGTATGTGAAGTAGCGGGCTTTCTTCTGCGCGTAGTCAAGACCGAATGTGGTGCGCGCGCTGAATCCGCGCCCGAAGTCGAAGCCGACATATGCGTCGCCGAATGTGCGCCAGTATGTATATCGGTTGTCTTTGTTGCGTTCAAGACGCGCCACCGGGTTCTCGCGGTCGGGATATCCGGCTACCGGGCCTGCGTACTCACCGTTTTCAGTGTATACAGGGAGCGAAGGGTTGAACTGCAGCACGTTCTGCATGAAGCCGTCGGGCGCGTTGACCTCGCTTGTGCGGTTGATTGTCAGGTGCTCGCCTATGGTAAGGCGGTCGATTGGTTTGTATTCGTTGTTTATGCGTGTGGAGAAACGGTCGAAGTCGGTGTCTTTGATGATACCTAAGTTTTTGTAGTATCCGAGCGAGAAGAACGACGACAGTTTCTCGGTGCTTCCGCTCACGGAGAAGTTGTAGTTCTGGATCAGACCGGTGCGGGTGGTCTCGTCAACCCAGTCTGTGTCGGATGCCGGAGTGGTGTTGGAAGTGTCGAGATATTTGTTCATCGACACGTTGTAAAGCACGGGATTGCCTGATTTGTCGTATCCCCAGTTGTAGCGGTATCCGAGGGCGTTGCTGTTGGGATCCTGTCCGTCATTGACGAAAGCCTGCCACATCACGCGGCCGTATTGCTCGGCGTTGAGCGTTTTGAGCCGGTTGTTGTAGAATGAGGCAGCCACAGAGGCGTCGAGTGTGATCTTGAGGTTCTTGCCTCGCTTGGTGGTGATTATTATTACACCGTTGGCCGCGCGTGAACCGTAGATCGAGGCCGAGGCCGCGTCCTTGAGGATCTGTATTGACTCGATGTCGTTGGGATTCAGCTCATGCATGCCGGCTTTGGTCGGCACTCCGTCGATGATGTAGAGCGGGTCGTTGTTGTTGAGTGTGCCTACACCGCGGATGCGTACTGTCGATGAGCCGCTGAGGTTGCCGTCGGCAGTGATGTTCATGCCAGGCACGCGTCCCTGCATTGCCTTGACAACGTTGTTCTCTCCGAGTTTCTCGAGTTCGTCGGTGTTGACGGCGGTGATCGCTCCGGTCACATCGGCTTTCTTCTGAGTGGAGTAGCCCACGACCACAATTTCGTCGAGCACATCGGAGTTTTCCGCCATCTCTATTGTCATGCCTGGAGTGGCGATCCCCGTGAAGTCCTGATAACCGACATAGGTGACCTTTATTTTAGATCCTTCGGGAACGGTGATCGTGAAGTTCCCGTCAATGTCGGTGGCGGTGCCGCTCCCTGTGGCGAGCGACATCACGGTCGCTCCGATGAGCGGCTCTCCGTCTTCTTTGGAAACTACAGTGCCTCCAACTGTAATTTCCTGGGCGTTTGCCGTTATTGCTGTCAGGATCAGCAACAACCACCCGATTAGAGTTTTTCTCATTTTGTATTGGATTGCTGTTGATAAAATTAGAAATATGGCGCAAAATTAGTAAGATGGCTCCTGATGGGTTAGTATATTTGTGTCGTGCGGTATTAATTTTGATGCACGTACGTTTTTTTGTGATTCTTCTCCGATTTATTGTCACCGGAAGCCGCCCGAATGGCAGGCAGCATTTTCATGGTCTTTTTTTCGACACTTCGGCACGCACTTCGGATGGAGTTCTGCCGTAGGCGTCGCTGAAGCATTTTGTGAAATATGACGGAGCGGCGAAGCCGACTTCGTAGCAGATCTCGCTTATGGACTTGTCGGAAGAGACCACGAGTGAATGGCCTTTCTCGACTCTTATTTTCCTTATCAGCTGGACAGGGGTGTAGTTCGTGAGAGACTTGATCTTTCGCGTGAATTGCGACTGGCCTATGCCCATCTCTGAGGCGATCTCTTCAACCGACAGATCGACGTTCGACATTTCGCGCCGGACTATCGCGATGAAATGACTGTAGAACTCGTTGTCGATTCCGGCGCGTTTCTGTGCGCTGGCAGGTCTGTGGGCCACCCTGCGGTCGGACATGTCAGGGTTGCCGCATAGATTGGTGATGATGCGGCGGTTCTCGATCAGATTCCGGCATCTTGTCTTGAGCACCTGGGTGCTGAAAGGCTTCGAGATGTACCCGTCGGCTCCGCTTTCGTAGCCGGCAGCCCGCTGTTCGTCGAGCGAACAGGCGGTCAGCAGAAGAACGGGAATATGCGAGGTGGTGATCTGTCGCTTAAGTTGGCGGCAACATGCGAGACCGTCCATTTCTGGCATCATGACATCGCATATTATCAGGTCGGGCACGTATCGGGTGGCCATGCGTATGCCTTCTTTGCCGTCATAAGCGGTGAGTACGGTGTAGTCGTAACCGAGCAGGGCTGTAAGCATTTCGGAAATGTCGCGGTTGTCGTCGATGACGAGAAGCACGGGTTTTATGTCATCGCTGCCTGGGTCCGGGTATTGATGCGGTTTCTCCGGCATGATCTCGGATATGACGTCTGCGCTTGAAGCTTCATGACCGATGTCGGTCAGGCGGGCTGGGACATGGCGTACCGGGAGCAATACCTCGAATCTTGACCCTTTCCCTTTTTCACTTGTCACGGTGATGCTTCCGCCGTGCAGTTCTATGAGAGCCCGTGTCAGGGCAAGCCCAATGCCCGAACCGTTAGGCCTTGACTTGTCGACACGATAGAAGCGGTCGAATATAAGCCGGATGTCATCCTCGCTTATCCCGCAGCCGGTGTCTTCGACCCATATCATAAGATTGCCGTCGCAGACTTGGCAGCCGACAGTGATCGTACCGTTGTCGGGAGTGTATTTGACTGCGTTGGAAAGGAGATTGAAGAAGACCCGTTCGAGCTTGCATGCGTCAACGGCAACGGTTATATTCGAGTCGTCGGGAATATTGCGTACGATCTTGAGATCACGTCGTCTGGCCACTTCCGCAAATGCCGCTGTCCAGTCCGATATGACAGGGTAGATGCTGATTTCTGCAAGGTCAAGGTCGAGTTTGCCGCTTTCGTATTTCCTGAAATCGAGAATCTGGTCAATCAGACGGCGGAGGATCTTTGCGTTTTTGGACACTATTTCCATCAGGGTCTTGTCGCGCGGCGTGAGATATGGCTGCGCGGCCACCTGCGCTGACGGTTCCTCGATCAGGGTGAGCGGTGTCCGCAGGTCGTGCAAAACATTGGTGAAAAATGTGAGCTTCGATTGTGTGGCTTCGTCAAGTCTGGAGTAGAGCTCTTTCTGTTTGTCGCGCTCCTCTTCGAGTTGTCGGTTCTTCTCCTCGAGCTCGCGGCTGTGACGCTTGTTGGTCCGCAGAGAACTGAAGAACAGGAACAATCCGATGAACAGCAGGACGACGATCGCCGCCGAGGCTACAAGCAGCGATCGTTGCGTGCTGTAGCGTCCGAGAAACTGGTCGAGTTTCCCTTTGAGCAGGAGTGTTTTTTCTGTTTCCTCACGTTGCGCCTCGTTCTGCTGAAGCATAATGCCGGCGTTGCGCCGGTCTACCGCAGCAGTCGGCGGCAGTATTGTCTCACGGCTGAAAGGCTTGCCTTCAAGTATCGCCAATGCTGTGCGTATCAGTCGGTAGCCATAGGTGGGATACAGGAAGGTGGCTTCGATCACACTGTCGGCCACAGCCTTGATTCCTCCCTGGGGCGCTCCGTCGATTCCGATTATCTTCACTTTCTTCAGTCCGTGGCGGTCGAGTATCTCGGCGGCCCTGATCGCCATTGCGTCGCTGTGGGCGTATACAAGGTCAATGTCGGGATTGTCGCGTGCAATGTGTTCCATTATGACCGTCACTGAGTCTGGATTCCAGTATGCGAACCGGCTTTCGATCATGTGCATCCCGCTATGTCTGCCGATTGCGCCTGTGAAGCCTGCATGACGTCCTGCTGTGGGAGTCATGGTCGGGTTTCCCTGTAGCTCGACGATATCGGCACCTTCCGGAAACAACGAAAGTGCATATTCTCCGGCGGCTTTGCCGATGGCCTCGTTGTCGACTTCTATATGAGCGGTGTATGAATTCCCGTTGATTCTCCTGTCGAAAGTAAGCACCGGAATTCCCTTGTCGTATGCTTCTTTCAAGATCGGTGTGACTGCTTCGGCTTCTGTAGGATTGACGATTATCAGGTCGAATCCGTTGTCTATGAAATACCTTATGTCGGCTATCTGCTTGTCGTTCCTGTCATCGGCACTTCTTATCTCGGCGGTGGCATTGTCGTGAAACATCAGCTCACGCTCGATCTCGTCGTTTGTCTGCCATCGCCACGGGTCGGAGCTGCACTGGGCTACGCCTATGCGGAAGCTCCCGCTCTTTTCTCCGGAACAAGACCAGAGGCAAAAGCAGAGAAGAAAGACTGATATAATTTTTATTGCACGGATTGTAAGGTCGGAAAGTCGCATGTCGTGATGTCAGGCCGTAAGTTAAATCAGGATCGACCGCTAAATTATAAATAAATTTCACAATCTGCAAGTTTTTTCGGCATAAGGCGGTTGTTTTATTTGCCCAAACGTTTTGCCCTCAGCGGGTTTGTGTAATAATGGGGCTTCGTCGGATGTGCAGCCCGACTGCCAGGATCCGCCTTGGATCCTGCGGTATGTCTGTTATGCTCTAAATATTTTTTAACAGATTCTGACGTTTTTTCAAAATAAATAGATACTTTTGCAGAGTTTTTTGTTATTTAGATTGTGAATAACGTGATTCTAAATAGGAAATCTCTGTATTGCAGCCTGTTTTGCACTTTGCTTGCGGTGTCGGGCTGCCGACATGATACTGGACGGACTGCCGGAGACAGCCGTTCGGGCGTTGATTCTGTGCGGGATGACGATTTTCATGCCGACAACGATATCGCCATGACTGTGCGCAGCATCGCCGATGCCATACGTGTCGGTGAACCTCTCGACACCGCCGGTTACAATTTCGAAGGTGTTCTGACCGACGGAATCGGGCGTCCGCTCTATACCAATATACAAGGACTTCCCGGCGGTTGGGATGTAGATGTTCTGTCGGGTTCGAGTGTGGTGATACGCAATGTTGACATAGGCGACCTCCTTCCCGATGATCTTGAAGGCTATCTTGCGTCGAGCCTTGACCTTACGGAGGCCGACGTGGTCGATTCTCTTGAATATCACGGAGCCGAGGGCGCTGAGACCACAGTCTATGATTTCGGAGGCGGCTATCTGCGCTATGAAGTCCGCAACGCCACTGCGGCCAACGGTCTTGAAGGCGCCCTCGTCTTGATCACCGCCTCGCGCGACCTTCCCTCCCAACGTCGCTGACAAAATCCTCTTCCCACAAAAAATTATAATGCAGTTGCGCGGGTTGTCATCAATTCCGTTCTCTATGCTGCCGGAAATGGTTCTAAGCTTGTCGATATCAGATGCGCATCTTTCACTTGTCGTATACCCGGCCGCCCACGAGCGGTATGAAATACACGAGTGCCAGAAAATGTCGTAGATCTGACCCGAAACCGATGAGTCAAAGCCGAATTTCGTTTGCATAAGGAGCAGGAAAATGGTCGGCATTGTGTAATAGCCGAAGCGCTCGCCGGAGTCGGCGAGCGCTAAGACGTATATACCCGGAGGTTGATTCTTAAATATTCTGTGTTAATTGAGTGGTTTTGTCTTGATAAGGATCTGAATTACTGGCGGACTCAGTGTCAGCGGGTCACGCGCTCAAGCCATTTGACCATAGCGAACATGACGCCCATCGATATGGCGCAGACGCTCAGGAACACAGTCCATGCCACCCAGATCGGGCATGCGTTGTAGATCAGCGGGCCGATCCAGAGCAGAAGGTTGCCAACGGCTGTCGCGCCGAGCCAGAGACCCTGACAGAGACCCTGCAGGTGTTTGGGTGCGACTTTGGATACGAACGAGAGTCCGAGCGGCGAGATGAAGAGTTCGGCCACAGTCAGGAAGAAGTAGAGCACGAAGAGCACCCACGGACCAGTCTTCATGGCTGCTGCCGGTGCTGCGGGAAGAGCCTTGAACTCATCGGCCGAAGGATATCCCTGCACTGCCGAGAAGATGACGAGGAAGAGATATGCGATACCGGCCAGACCCATGCCGATGGCGATCTTGCGCGGAGTGGAAATCTCCTTGCCCCGGCGTCCGAGCCATGAGAAGAACATCATGACAAACGGCGTGAGGATAATCACATAGAAGGGGTTGAGAGCCTGCCATATCTCGGGCGAGACTGAGTCGGTCTTGACGAAGTCGCGGGCGAAGAGCGAGAGTGACGTGCCGTTCTGGTGGAACGAGAACCAGAAGAAGATCGCGATTCCGAGCACGGCGAAGAGGGCGTACATGCGCTGCTTGATCTCTTTGGCCATCTGGGCTTTCTCTTCGGCAGAGTATTTCACTGCGCCTTCCTTCTCCTTGCGAGAGGGGGTGGGGAGCATCTTCTTCGTGCCGAGGAAGATGAAAAGCGAGATCAGCATGGCCGCTACCGATGCGATAAACGAATAGTGGATGCCGGTGTTGAACACGTTGAGATACTTGCTGCAGAAAGCCGAGATATCGCCCGATGCGTTTCCGCCCACCTCGGTTATGAGGGCGTAGAGGTTGTTGATGTTCTGTTCGTTCATCGAGTCAGTAAGGCTCAGATACTCATGACAGAGAGCCGGAAGCGATGCGTTGTAGGCGAGGCCGTTCTCACCGAGCCACCAGCTGCGGAGCAGCGGGGCCACGAATGGAGCGAGCACGCCGCCGATGTTGATGAACACATAGAAGATCTGGAAGCCGGCGTCACGCTGCGAGGCATAGCGCGGGTTGTCGTAAAGCTGGCCGACTATGGCCTGGAGATTGCCTTTGAAGAGACCGTTGCCGAACGCTATCATGAAGAGCGCGAAGCAGGTGAGGGTCAGCAGCCATGTCTGATTGTCGGCTGTGGCGAAGATAGGGAATGCGAGCACTACATATCCGGCGGTCATCACGATGAGACCCCAGATGATAGTCGATTTGTAGTTCTGCGTCTTGTCGGCGATAAGACCGCCCACGAGGCTCAGCACGTAGATGCCCGCGTAGAAGAATGAATAGACGATCGCGCTGGTTTCCTCCTTGAGTCCGAACTTCGAACAGAGAAACAACACCAGCACCGCGTTCATGATGTAGTATCCGAACCGCTCGCCCATATTGGACAGGGCGGCTGGAATCAGACCTTTGGGATGGTTTTTGAACATGATAGTGTATTTAGGTTAGAGTTTGAAAGTTGTCATGTCAGGTGGAGGAGGCATTCCTGTCTTCGTTCATGATCTTGAACGCTCGCGCGTAGTCGTGGATCTGGCGCACCATCGCCACAAGTCCGTTGGAGCGGGTGGGCGAGAGGTGCTCGCGCAGGCCGATGCGGTCGATGAAGTAAAGGTCGGCACCCAGTATTTCGTCAGGAGTACGGTGGTCGAGCACGCGCATCAGCAGTGCCACGATTCCTTTTACGATCAGGGCGTCAGAGTCGGCCTGGAAGCAGATCGCTCCGTCGCTGTCGGCGCGGGCGTCGATCCACACGCGGCTCTGGCAGCCCTCGATAAGGTTCTGCGGAGTCTTCTCGCTTTCGGGATACTCAGGCAGCGTGTTGCCTAAGTCGATTATGTAGGCGTAACGGTCCATCCAGTCGGTGAGTCCCTCGAACTCTCCGATTATCTCGTCTTGAACTTCATTT
Organism: Muribaculaceae bacterium; assembly: GCA_009775355.1. Taxonomy (GTDB): domain Bacteria; phylum Bacteroidota; class Bacteroidia; order Bacteroidales; family Muribaculaceae; genus Lepagella. The sequence goes on along the minus strand of VSPN01000047.1, from coordinate 6,912 downwards.
ACTGTAGCCATATGCTTCTAAGTGTCTGTTATAATGAATACTGGCTGCTTAAGCCGGAACCGGAGCACGAGACTCCGTTCTTCAGATTCCAAAGATAAGCATTTTTTTTCATATTTCTGTGATAAATCAAGATTTCAGTGATAAATATGGCCTCGCCCAATATTTTTTAAGTGTCGCCACAAAAAATGTTAATAGGTGTTCGAATACTCACGGATTGTTAAGAATAATTTGGAGAATCCGAGAATAAGCGTTAACTTTGCCGCGTGAAAAGGATTAATGGACTCTGCTGACAGGGGTCTGTTATTTTTTTACGTATTCACGAAAGCCGGATCACTCCGATTGTGTTCATGCGGAGTCTGTCTCTATTGTCCGGAGATCCGGCTGCCGCTTACAATAATTTACAGAATATCAAAGTAAAAGTCTAAAAGACAAATGGCAACATATCTTACCCAGGAGGGTTACAACAAGAAGATGGAGGAACTCAGCGCACTCGAGGCGCAGCGACCTCTGATCAAACAGGCTATTGCCGAGGCCCGTGACAAGGGCGACCTGTCGGAGAATGCCGAGTATGACGCGGCCAAAGAGGCGCAGGGCATGCTCGAGATGAAGATCGCCAAGCTCAAGGAGCTTGTTGCTTCGGCCCGTATCATTGATGACAGCAAGCTTAACACAGAGGAGGTGCAGCTTCTCAATAAGGTCACAATCAAGAATATCGCTAACGGCGCACAGATGGCTTACACCATCGTCACCGAGAGCGAGGCCAACTTCAAGGAGATGAAGATCTCGTCGACCACCCCCATCGCCAAGGCGCTGATCGGACACCGCGTGGGCGACCGCGTTCAGGTGCAGGTTCCGGCCGGCACGATGGATTTCGAGATCGTGAAAATAGAAATCTGACGGCAGGGACCATCTCCTGCCGTGTATCTCTTTTTGCCGGCGAAGCATCTTGCCGGCGCATTCATCCCGTTTATAACAGACGCTGATGCGCGGATCCGCCGCGCACTTGCGGTAATCTTAAAATTCCATCATGACAATATTCTCAAAAATCATAGCAGGCGAGATTCCTTCTTACAAGATAGCCGAGAACGACAGGTTTTTTGCCTTTCTCGACATCAATCCCGTCAACTGGGGTCACACTCTTGTAGTTCCCAAAACGGAGACGGACTATATTTTCGACATCCCCGACGCCGAACTCGGCGAAATGATGGTGTTCGCCAAGAAAGTCGCAACGGCTCTCAAAAGCGCGATGCCATGCCGCAAGATCGGTGTCACGGTGCTGGGGCTTGAGGTTCCGCACGCACACATTCACCTCGTGCCTCTCCAGAAAGAGGGAGACATGGACTTCCGCAACAAGATCTCCGATCCGGATCCGGCGCGTATGCGCGAGATCGCAGAGAAGGTCTCGGCGGCGTTCGAGGCTGAATGACAAGGGCGGGCCGGCCGCTGCAGCGATATTTTTACCCGGGACATCACAATAATCAGGTGTCCCGGGTTTGTTATATATCATGGATACGCATGAATCGGCGGGGGGGCTGTATGGCCGGTCCTGGTTTCATGCCAATAAAAAGTCTACATGGAAAATTTCACATTCTGTTCGCCTACCGAATTCATATTCGGGCGCGACACCCAGAGTAAGGCAGGCGCCGCCCTCGCGGGCCGAGGTGCCACGAAGGTAATGATAGTCTACGGTTCGGAGCGTATCCGGGAGACCGGTCTGCTGCAGCAGGTGGAAGACTCTCTGACGGCTGCCGGAGTCCTGTTTGTCGAGTATGGAGGCATTCAGCCCAATCCGACAGCCGAAAGTGTATACAAAGGCATCGCGCTTGCGCTGGAGCAGTCGGTCAACTTTATTCTTGCCGTCGGCGGCGGATCACCGATCGACGCGGCCAAGGGCATAGCGCTCGGTGCTGTCTATCCCGGCGACTTCTGGGATTTTTATACGGGAAAGGAGACTCCGCGTTTCGCTCTTCCGGTCGGAGTGATACTCACGATCCCGGCCGCTGGCTCCGAGGGGAGCGGCAACTCGGTAATAACTAACGAGAAGACGCGTCAGAAAATCTCTGTCAGGTATCCAGGACTCCTGCGTCCCCGCTTCGCCATCATGAATCCGGAGCTTACACTGTCGCTGCCCTGGAACCAGACAGCCTATGGTGTGGTCGACATGATGGCGCACATTTACGAGCGTTATTTCTCGAACACGACGGGCACTCAGCTTGTTGACGCATATTCGGAGGCAATCATGCGCGATGTCATGGACCAGGCGCTTACCCTCAGGGTGGATCCCGGCAATTACGACGCGCGTGCAGACATGATGTGGGCCGGCACTCTCGCCCACAACGGACTTTGCGGAGTCGGCAAGGTGGAAGACTGGGCCTCGCATCGTCTCGAACATGAGATATCGGCTTTCTACGGGGTGGCGCACGGTGCTGGCCTGGCAGTCATGATCCCGGCGTGGATGACATTCTGCGCCGCGCGCAATCCTGACAAACTGTGGCGTTTCGCCATCAATGTCATGTCGGTCAATCCGACAGGAAAGTCCACCGACGAGATAATCGACGAAGGCATATCGGAACTCCGCAACTTCTATCACGGCATGGGGCTCACGACCAATCTGCGTGAACTTATCGGATGCGAGCCGGATATCGACGGAATGGTGGAGTCGCTCGAACGCAACGTCGGAAAGACGCTCGGCAACTACGTGCAGCTTTCGATGGATGACTGTCGCGAGATATACCGCATAGCAGCCGCGCAATAAACCGCCGCGCATGATCGCCACGCGTTCATGAACAATTTTCCTCCATAGTCTTGTTATTATTGTAAACCAATATGCAAGACTATGGAGGGAAACGATTATAAGAGGATTGACGGCAGGAAACAGAGCGACGGAAAGCGCGACTCGTTCATGATCAAGGCGGTACTTTGGTTCATCGCTCTCTGTGTGGTCGGATGTGTGGTCTGCATCATCCTCGGCGCGCTCAAGGTGGCCATTCAGGCCGTTGTAATTGCGGCAGCCGTGCTGATGTTTGTCGCTCTGATCGGATGGGTCGGTTACGAGAAGATCCGCAACCGGATCGGCCGGCGTGACAGCGACGGATGACGCGACTGTGCAGCAGGAGGTGTCACTGAGGTCACTTGATCAGGAAATGGTCGCCCGACTCCTTGACGATGTTCTCGTAATACTTCTTGTCGTAGCCGGGGAATGTCGGATAGACCGGTATGCCATATTCCGAATTGATGAAGTTGCCGTCGGTGTCGGTTTTCTTCACATTGCCGTCCATGCATTTCACAAACAGGTATCCCGCGAGATTGCGGTAGGCGTCGGTTGCCTCTTTAGCCACTTTTGCAGCCTCGGTGTTGACAGCCGTGCGGTAGGCGTCCATGTCGCCCGAGCCCACGATGCCCTGTAGAGACGACTCCACCTCGGGACGCGATTTCTGGAAACCGTCCTCGAGTCTGCCCTGCACCTTGCGGATATCGGGAATCATCTGGTCGTAGCGGTTGTATGCCTGATTGGCGACGATGTTGTTGACCCAGAAATTGGCATCGAGCGAGAGGGTGTTGATGTCGCCCTCTGCAAGCTCTGCCGGCACTTCGGTGACGCCGCAGTATATAGGCATATAGACAGAGGTGTTGGTGTCGTCCGTGCCGAACCAGAGAACTCCGCCGACAGGGTCGGACAGCCACTCGCGGCTCTGGCTCACAAAACTCCATCCGGTCTGCTGGGTGGCTATGGCGCGCTCCATGCAATATTTCTTGCCGTCTACCTCATATTCCATCGGACGCCAGCGGTATGGCGCGTGATACGGACCTGCGCCGACATCCGAAGTCATTTCATAGGGCGTGCCCTCGAAGAGGTCGCGCATCGATTCCTGCATCTCCGAGAGCGATACCTTGCGGTCAGGCACTATGTAGAGAGGCATAGGCTCGTCGCTGTCGGCGTTGACCCATGCGAAATACTTGTCGGCATCCTTGTTGAAGCGGCGGAAATAGCTCCATACGCGGGCGTCGCAGCCGCGGCGAGTCGAGGGGTCATGCTCACCGTAGGCATCGGCAAACGAGAAGTCTTCGTCCTTGCCGCTGAAGTATCCGCGCTTGCGTGCGAACGATATCATGTCTTTTGAATAGCGCACGTTATCCTTGTCCTTGAGATTGACCTTGCGGATGCGGGGTTCGTTGGCGTGGCCGGTGATGGCGTTGTCGGGGATGCGGACCGCTATCCACACCGCACCCTTCTCGGCACCCTTTGCTATCATCTCCATCACCCACACCTCGTTCTTGTCGGCTATGGTGAATGACTCGCCGCCCGAAGCGTAGCCGTGGCGGGCCACAAGGTCGGTCATCACGTCGATCGCCTCGCGGGCGGTGCGCGAGCGTTCGAGAGCCACATAGATCAGTGAGCCGTAGTCCATCACGGCCTGTCCGGTTGTGTCGGCGAGTTCCTCGCGCCCTCCCCAGGTCGATTCGCCGATCACGACCTGATGCTCGTTCATGTTGCCGATCACATTATAGGTCTCCGCAACCTCGGGTATCTCACCGAGTGGTTTGTTGGTGTCCCATTCGAAAATCTTGCGGGTCTCCCCTTTGGCGTGTCTGGCCGCAGGACTGTGTCGCAGGAATCCGTAGAGATTGTGGGAGTCAGCCGAATACGTCATCATGACGGAGCCGTCGGTCGTCGCTCCTTTCGCCGCGATCAGGTTTGTGCAGGCGCCGGCATCGGCCGATCCGATTGCGAGGGCCCCGATCAGTGTGCCCCATAGTAATTTATTCATGTCTTGATAGGTTAGAGTGTTGTTTACTGGTTTAAAAATCTGTAAAGACCTTCTTCAGGAGTGACGCACCCGGATTCCCTCGTCGGCAAACCCGAGCATGTCACTGTCGCCGTCGCTGTCACCATAGGCCGTGACGTGGAAGTCGGAACGAGAGTCGGCGAGATGTGGAAAAGCCTCTATTATGCGTCTGACTTTCTCGGAGTGCTGGCAGTTGGGACGCGAGAATCGTCCGGTGAGACGTCCGTCGGAACCTGTCTCGGCTTCGGTAGCTATGACATTGCCGACGCCCTGCCCTGCGGCCCAGGGCCGGATCCAGTCTCCGAGACTCGCCGACACGATGGCGGTGGTCTCGCCGTGGCTTACCGCCGCGTTGAGGGCGGCCTTTATCTCGGGTCTGACCATGCGGTTGATCTTGGCGGCATATGTCTCGCCGGCGTGGCGGAACTCATCGGCGTGCATCCCCTTGAAGGCGGCTGCGAACATGCGCAGTTTGGCGTATGTGTTGCTCCTGAACCCGGTTTTCCACAGAATTATGGCCGGAGCCGAGACAAGCAGCACGCGCAGCAGTCCGGCGACGCCGTGGACATGGCGTATGAATCCGGTGAAGGAGTCATGGCGCGTTATGGTGCCGTCGAAATCGAACAGGTGTATCTTTGTCATGGCGCGATGTAGATTATGAAGATGAAAGCAGCCAGCCAGCACACCACACATCCGATGATGAACGGGTCGCGGGTGACAAGTTCGGACGGGTCGCCGGTCTCGTTCTTCACTATGGCCTTCTGCATGTAGCGCAGAATGCCTGCGATTACGAAGACCGTGGTCAGATAGACGTGATCCGAGCCGAACCGCTCGCAGACTTCGGGCTGGAGCGTATATATGATATATGCCACTATCGTGGCTGATGCAAGCAGAGTCATGGTCTGGTCGATGAATCCGGGGGTGTATCCTGATACGGATCTGCGAGGCGTGGCTGATTTTAGAGCGTCTTCGGATTGTGCCGGTATAAGGTCATCGCGCCTTTTTCCGAAGGCGATGAAGAGAGTGGAGAGAAACACCATGACCGTCAGCCACGGAGAGACGGCTGTTACGCATGCCGCGCCTCCGCCGTATTCTCGCAGCACAAATCCGGTAGCTATCGCCAGCACATCGATTATGGCCATGTGCTTGAGCATATAAGTGTAGAGTATATTGAGCAGAATGTAGGCTGAAAGAATGGCGCAGACCTGCGGTTTGTGAGGGAACATCCATAGGGACCCGGCGAGTGCTGCCGCGCCGAGACCTCCTGATATAGCCCCCGCCGCTTCGGGCCGTATACGGCCCGAAGCCACCGGCCGGTGGCTTTTCGAGGGGTGACGGCGGTCAGTCTCGCGGTCGGCCACGTCGTTGAGAGCGTATATGGCCGATGACGCCAGACAGAAGCACAGAAACACCCCTGCGCCGCCGAGAAGACCGGATGCCGACATCAGACTGCCGCCGAATATCAGCGGCAGGAACACAAATAGGTTCTTGACCCATTGTCTCACTCGGATTAGTCTGATTATGTCTGTTATGAGTCTCATGCGGAATGCGGGAAGGTCTCTTCGGACCGCTCTGCGGTTCTCCCGGCAATGCAAATATAGTGTTTTCCCCGCAATCTGTCAATATCAGACATTTTTTTTGGGTGTCGGCAGCGGAGTCTTACGGATATATAGCAATGACCTGACCTGCTTCCGGCTCTCTTCTGTTATTTGGAAAAATGTTCCATAAGGATTAATATTGGTGTATATAGGGCAAACTGTTGCATTTGTTTTTTTTTTTTTTATGTCGCGGCGTTTGGAATATCGAATATATATGTTAATTTTGCGCCGCATTTCCGCAGAATGTTAATATAAGACCTTTTCTCACAGTAATGTTGATGCAGGAGCGTGAAATGGTCTGAGGTTTGTAGTTCACGCGGCGGAGTGTCTTGCATTTTTAATCGATGCACGGTTTTTTCAGCTTAGGTTGCCCTTTTCAAGGGCGACGGTAATTCTATGTGCCATATTTCACAGGTGTAAAAGAAGTAATCAGGAACACTAACTTAAACTAAATAGGGATACTCAGCTAATCGCCAACTAATTGTTTGCCAAAGTCGTAGATATTTTGTAACTTTACAATGAACCCC
>VSPN01000046.1 GCA_009775355.1 Muribaculaceae bacterium | reverse complement strand
CCGTAAAGAGTGCCATACTAACAGATTATGCTTAATTGTAATCGTTTCTAACTACATAGTCATTTGCCGATGCAGAAACAGTTAAAATATTGATTTACAATATGGTGTAAATCTAAACCGTACATGAGCCGTACAAGTGGCCCTGTCGGGGTGTTTCTGCGGTCGGTCTGCGAACTTAAAGACATGTGCGGCACCTATGCCGGACACGCGGTCGTTGACCTAATGCGAAGTTAATCAATTTCCGGCAGATAGCCAACTTCGTAAATGCTATCCGTCCTTTTCTGTTCATACTAATTTCAGTTCAAAAGCTTCGTCGTAGGGAATGTGGCTATGCGCAATGGAGCTTTGTTGCCAACCGTTTTCCTGATGGCTCGCTTCTATTATCGCGGATACGGAAAGAGGTTTCAATTTTCCAATAACATAATCAATAGATTCCTTTTCAGATTCAGAAAGGTTCACACAATCTTGATTGGAATTGCATGTAAGCAATGTGCTGACCATATCATGAGCCTCAATCAGTCGCTTATCAAGTTCGGGAGTATTGTCATAGATTGTGGCGTAATGGTCAGGAACCGGGCCGAAATTCAATGCACGATATTGAAGGCCGCTGATTGATTGACCTGTCTTGCGGTAGTGATTGAAATCGGAATAAAACATCAGCTTGTTCAATTTCGTCGGGAATACCTCTCCATGCTTCATCACGATGTAGCGAACCATGTCAAACAGTTTAGGGACGCTTTTCCCTCCATAACCATTGAATATGCTTCGGCTATCATCATTGAAGATAACACGATGGAGTGCGGCGTGTTCATCATCTTTTATCTCGCTCATATTGATTGAGGTAAGAATGCGTTCATATTCTGCCGGCTGAAAAGTGTCCTTGCAACCTTTAAGCAGTCCCAACAATACATTCTTATCGCGTATAGCTGCAATCATTTTGCCGTTGGATTCCGAAGGGACCTCTCCATTCTCGTATTTGGCATATTGATTTGTGCCAAATCCAAGAATTCTTGAAATTTGGGAATAGTTTAATCCATATCGGGTTCTGATTTCCTTAATTTCATCAGGGAATGGAATGCCGTGGCGGATACGATACTGAGAGTAAAGGTCGTTGAATTGCAATGTATCCTGCTCTGTCGTTGTGAATTGCTCACCGGTATCCTCACAAATATAGTACCGGACGTGAACACGGTATTTTTCCTTGCGGAACTCCTTCACTTCCGTTATACTTACCTCCTTGACATTCCCACCAGTCAATGGACTTTTCATATCTACATACTTCTCCATAGCCTATTTCTTTTTGAAAGGATAGTTAAGGGGATGCTCTGCCTCATGGAATGAGATACAGATAGTTTTGCTTCCCGGCGCACCCATAGATATTTTTATATACAACTCCGTACCGTCGTAATCTTTGCCGAATACCCACATATCACCGAACGACGCCTCATCAACAATTGAGTGAGAATAATCTTCTTTCTCGATTTTCTTGATAATCTCTTCACGCGCTACAGGAGTTATACCTAACGCACGAAGAGCCTCTTCATTCTTATCCCGATGAAGAAAGATTATTCCCCAAATGCTGAATTTGGGTTTGAATTCTCGGAGAAACGCCTCCACTTCCTGTTCGTTCTTGGCTGTAATCATAATATCTTGGATTTATAGCGCAAAGATACACTATATAATTTAATATTCCAAATAAATAACACCTTAAAGTGTGATTTGGTTCTATTCTTCCTTGTCATATCAGCAGGCTGGGTCTGACAATGTAAAAAATTCTGCGTTCCGTTGTTTTACCCAAAAATGTGGCAAACCGCAACTTTTAGTAATACAATAGAGCTCATATTCAATCTTCATTACCCAAAATTGCAGTTTCCTTCAATTTTTAGTCGTGCTATTAAGGATTCTCGGCTTTTACGTGAGTATTAAAAAAATTGTAGAATTCTACGTAAATAGGGAATATGCTGGCTAATGCCCAAATATAAAGAGGTGATTTATTAATGAAGATTTGGCAAATTCAGGAATGTATCGTAACTTTATGAATAATCGTAGCTATGAAGATTCAATATTGCTCTGACCTGCATCTGGAGTTTCATGAGAATCTCCGGATGATGAATGCTAAAGACCCGGCGATTGAGGTTGCCGGAGATATTCTCGTTATTGCCGGGGATGTCGGGTATCTTTTGGATAATAACGTGGAGCACCTGCATTTGTGGCAATGGATGTCAGAGAGATATCGTCAAGTGCTGATGGTAGCCGGCAACCATGAGTTTTACAACAATGGCGACATTGCATCGATGGGTGAAAGTTGGCAGAAGATGTTTCTCCCGAATGTCGGCTACTATCACAACAAAGTCATACGGATAGCTGATACCGACTTCATACTCTCAACTCTTTGGTCAAGAATATCGCCCGTTGATGAAATGGTGGTACAGTCCGGGATGAACGATTATCGCCAAATTCTATACAACCATCATCGACTCACAGCTAAAGACATAACAGATGAGTTTGAAAAGAACTTCGCGTTCATACAGGATGCCGTTGAAACGAGCGATGCAGAAAAGATTGTAGTAGTGACACATCACCTTCCTACATTCGCAGCCATTGACAAACGGTATTCCAGCGACCCGCTGAACGTGGCTTTTGCCACAGAACTTGGCAACTACATCGCCGACAGCCGGATTAACGCATGGATTTACGGGCACGCCCATCATCAAACCGACTTTGTGATAGGCAACACCCATCTCGTCAGCAACCCTCTCGGATACGTCTTCACTGGTGAACACGCCACCTTCAACGACTCCGCCGTCATCGAAATCTGACAGGCTCCGATGCGTGTTACTCCGCCGATAATGTTACTCTTTGTCAAAATCCAATGGGAGGAGGTTATCGCCGTTGAAACGGTCGAAATCTGATTGGAAGAGTCGGTCCTGGATGACGCGGTATTTCTCAAACTCGGTTTCAGCGTGTTCCTTGGCTTGCTCGGCGGTGACGTGTCCGGCATCCGAAAGAATAGGGCGGTCGGTGAGGTCGAGGAATTTGTCGATGCGTTTAGCCCAATCTTCCATCGTCATCGGGATATGACGCTTTGCCATGTCTTCAGCCAAATCAAGGAACGAGTTGACAATCCGTCCCATATCCTCTAATTCGGATTCCTTGAGATAATTCTTGGCGATGTTTACATCCGGTTTCAGGATTTTACCATCGGGAGCGTTCTCCCACGTTGTCAAGCCCATGTGCTCTTTCTGGGCGTCGGCTCGGTCAATAATCAGTTCGGCGGCAGTGTGGCCATGCACGGCATAGTGCATCTTATTTTGCACTTTCTTAAAGAAGGCGCGTGTAGTCGGCGCATCGCGGTTATAGTCAATACTTGTGGCATAAATATCAGTGAGTTTCTGGTAAAAGCGTCGTTCACTGAGCCGGATTTCCCGAATCTCAGCCAACAGATGCTCAAAATAATCCTCGCCGATAAACGTACCATTCTCCATGCGCTTCCTGTCAATCACGTAGCCGCGTATCGCAAACTGTCGCAATACAAAAGTGCACCATTGCCGAAATTGCGTGGCCCGAGTACTGTTCACGCGATAACCCACAGAAATAATGGCATCGAGATTATAGAATTTTGTCAAGTAATTCTTGCCATCGGAGGCAGTTGCCGAGTATTTCTCGGTAACTGAATCTTCTTGTAATTCACCGGATTTGAAGATATTTTTAAGGTGAAGCCCTATATTGTCCGTGGAACAATCAAACAACTGCGCCATAGCCTTCTGCGTGCACCAGATAGTCTCATCGCGGTACACAACCTGCACTCCGTCCTCCTTTCCTTCAATCTGGAAAATCAGAAACTCAGCGGTACTATTCCGTATCTCAAACTTCTTTGCCATAGTTATCTATATTATCGTTTTTTATTGCCACTTTAATAACGTTGTCGCGGCGATTCTCGAATAGGTCGTAGGCTTCCGCAATCTGAGAGAATGGGAAGGTATGGGTGATAAGGGGAGTTGTGTCAATCTTACCTTCAGAAATAAGTCGAAGTATCTCGTCGCAGTCGCAACCATCAACGCCTCCGGTCTTGAACGTCAGATTCTTGCCATACATATCCGGCAACGGCAATGCCTGCGGTTTATCGTAAAGAGCCACAACCGTTACATTTGCATTCGGTCGAGCCGCTTGCCAAGCCAACTGGAATGTATCTTCCGCACCGGCAACCTCAATCACGCGGTCCGCACCGCCATGTTCCGAAATTTTCAAAGTTTTATCCAGACAATCCTCCGGTGAAACGACAATTACATCGGGATAATGTTTTTTGACAAACTCCTGACGCACCGCATCCTTCTCGCAGACAATAATTTGCTTGGGATTATAAAGGCGGACGCACTGCAAAGTGCAAAGTCCGGTCGGTCCGGCACCGATAATTAGCACTGTATCATCCTCGCCAATCTCCGAAATCTTAGCCGCCCAATAACCTGTAGCAAGAATATCGCCCACAAACAGAGCCTGCTCATCGCTCACATTATCCGGAATCACAGTCAGTCCATTGTCGGCAAACGGCACTCGGACAAACTCCGTCTGACCACCGTCAATACAGCAACCAAGAGCCCAACCGCCATTCGGGTCAGTGCAATTATTTACCCACCCATGCCGACAGAAGAAACACTCACCGCAGAACGTCTCCACATTCACCGCCACGCGGTCGCCCGGCCTCACCTTAGTGACGGCTTCGCCGACACACTCAACTACGCCGACCATCTCATGCCCGACAGTAACGCCCGGTACAGCCCTCGGCACGCTCCCATGCTTGATATGCAAATCGCTGGTGCAGATACTGCTCAGAATCACCCTAACCAAAGCATCCGTCGCCTCCACGACCCTCGGCTCCGCCTTCTCGATTATCTCAAACCGGCCACCCTCAATATATGTCAATGCCTTCATGTAATTGTTATGATATCCCGTTAATTTTTTACTCTAAAATTTTATTCTAATGTGGTTTTGCAAGATATTACGTAATCTGTTTTTATCCTTTGACTCATCTCTTTTCAATTTCCGAGATATTCCAAAGTCTTTGTATGATATGTTTACGATTGGAGCCCCTTTACTGGGTAACACTCTTCGACGCCCTCCACAGAAGTATTCAATAATGAGATTATGAGCCATGTAATAGGCATCCACATATACACTTACCCAGTTATTCTTGACTAAAAATTGATAAGGATATTGCCGCAATGACACTTCCCCTAATATTTTATCGCATAAACCGAGGATATACGTTCTATCAGTATTCTCTTCGCTTTTGGATATTATTGGTTTAATTGATTTGAGATTAGAAGGCGTTGCATTGAAAATTTTATCGTCATCATCATCAAAGTTTTCCAACTCATCTTTGATGATGTCTATCTGATTCTGCATGAAAAGTTGTTGGTCAACCATTTTAGAAGACCATGGATAAGTGCCGCCATCGGTCAATGGTGTCGACTCAAGAAGATTGAGCTGACTTTCCACAGCGTCCAAATAATCCTTAAGTTCTTTTCTATACTCCTTAGCCATGCTATAAATCATTTATTTGTATGTCAATTGCATTCTCATCGATGCGAATTTCATACTTTGTGAAGGGGGTATTGAATACGTTAGTCATCTTGTGGCTTGTCACATAAGTATTGTTCTCGATGAACTGACTCTCCCCAAACATTATTTTTTCTATTTCATCACTTGTTGTGAAAGAGCATTTCAGGGAGGTCATTTTCCGGCCAATTTTCTTTATTTCATAAAGACTGTCGAAATTTTCATAATCCTTTTCCGGAATAAGAATGTACAAATAATCTGATGCACGACTTATTGCCACATTCAGAATATTCTGATTGTTGACAAAAGTCATATCGGCTGCACGTTTCAAACCGCTTGCCGGTGGGTTGATGACTGCAACAATAATGTCGCATTGGTCTCCTTGGAATCCATGGGCAGACCCAAAGTCAACACTAATATTATTGTATTGGGGAGCACTTTGGTTATATATTTTTTGAATAGCTTGAATTTCTGCGGAGTATGGGCTAACAACACCAATGCGAATTTCTTTTCCGGAATGGTTCTTATCAAGTTTCCTGGATATATATTTTAAGAACTCTACTGTGAAGACAACAGAGTAAACTTGAATATTCGATTTGTTTAACCTTTTCAGGTCAAAGATAGAATCCTTTCCGACAGGGAAGCTTATAACATTGAGTGGATTTTCAACTAATCCCATCTCTAACAGCTTATGGTCTTCTGTTTTACGATTATGTAGCAATTTACCACCGTACAGATAGTCGCTAAAAAGCTCTCCAATGGCAGGTATGGAACGATATTGAGTCAGTAACGGAGTCACGTTGAATTGACATGGCTCTGTTTTAGGGTTAGTAAAGTCATTTAGATTCACCATTTTGTAGATATTTTCCTTCTTCCAAAGGTCAATATTTACAATCGGTTCTATCTGGAATGGGTCTCCGGATATTATAATCTTACCTGACAAAGGATTATACATAGGCAGTATAATCTCATAGAGAGGAATCATTGAGGCCTCATCTATGATGATATAATCCCATTCAAGTGCTCTCAAATCTCCGTTATCAAATCCATCAAACGCATAGCGGGCAATTGTGGAAATGACACAGACTTTATTTTGACGAGATATTTGGCTATCACGATTGTAAACCAACTCTTCATCCTCAATGTATGGATCATCAGTTTTTACAAAGCGCCAAATCCATCCATCGTTACCTTCGTTTATTTCGTGAAGTTTTTTTGTCAGCACATCACAAGCCTTGTTAGTCGGCGCAAGAACTAAGATTTTTATTTCCCTGTCCGCTGAATCAACTAACTCATTTATACGTCTTGCAAGAGTCGTTGTTTTCCCGGTACCGGGAGGTCCGAAAATGAATTCTATATCCGGCCTGAGATTTTCTTTCAAAGAAAAATCAGCATCAAAATCCAAACTATTAAGGCGAGATTGCCATTGAGTGAGAATGTCAATTGGTTCATTGACCTCAATGAAGGCATGTTGAAGTGTATCAAAATTTTTTCTCAAAGCCTCAATCACCTTCAAACTCTCTTCTCCACATTTTAGGATTAGATTGTCCTCTTTAACGCTGGCAGATTCAAAAGAAAACTTTTCAACAGATCCATTGCGGAATACAAATGTTACAGGCAGAGTATCCAAGTCTTCGAGAGAGGCCGGAACATAACGAGAAGCGTCCGATAGAATCATCATTCTATCGTTCTTGGGATTAAAGGATATTGTATCAAAAGATATATATAGTGCCTTCTTCCCAGAGGCTCCGGTCGAACCTTGTGATTGAACCTCAAGTTCCATCAAAGATAGAAACCAGTCATAACTGTATTTCTTCGCTTTTTCTATTCTATCTCTTAAGTTCGCAACTTTTTCAAGTTCGTCTCTTTGGATACGAGCTTTCTCTTCAAAACCTTCAAGAATGTCTTCAATGTTTTTATTCTTTGATTGAACATTCTCTGCTTGATGTGATTTTGCACGTACATTATCTGGCCTTTCAAAATCAGTCCCTTGAATACCCGCACTCTTCTTTCTTTTAGGCAAAAGATTTTGACCTTCCTCCTCTTGTTTACGTCGTTTTGCTCGCTCTTCACGCTCGAATTGAGCTGCGGCCTCGGCTTCTTCTTTTCTTTCCAGTTGAGTAAGGCGTTCTCTCATTCTTTTAATCTCTTCGATGGAATTAAAGCCAAGGTTCTTCAACTCCTTGCCAAGGGCAAACGCCTCCCGTGTTCCTTCCGACATTTCGTTGATGATTTCAGCCTCTTGAACGTTCGGCGTACTGGAGATTTCCAATTTCTCCATCAAGTCAGCATCGAAGGTATAACCGTTTTCACACAGTTCCTCCTTATAGGCATCCTCTTTTATACAACGTAACTCTTCTCCTATATAAAACCAACGGCGGGTGCGAAGCTCTATAAGAAGTGAATTATAAGTCCAATACTGAATCCGATTACTATAATAAAAATAATGAGACTCATTATTTTTAAAGAACGACGCATTAGAATGATACGCTTTTATAAGTAAATTCCATACATAAATGCTTAATTCTTTACTTCCGTTCCCTCTTTCAAGTGTATCCAATACATCCAATAACCCTTCAAATGAGGGAAACTCTTTTTTATAGACTTTTTCGTGAGCTCTGTGTACCCTTTCTTCGGAAGTAAGATACTGTGATTCAACAATAATCTCAGGAGAATCTTTTACAATAATCCGGTCAATAAATTCATCGAAGCTCTCTTTTCCAACCTCTCTGATACACTTGTCATAGCTCTGAATATTAAAAAACTGATAGACCTTGCGTGAGTTTACGCATGCCCTAAAATATTCTCTAAGAATGGAAATGTCTTTAAATACATCATCAGGTTTACATGCACATACCCTTTCCTCTTGATTGTTGTGATCGCACAAAAAGATAGGAGAACTTTTCACCATCTCAATAAGTTCCTTGCGCTCATTAAGAGAACAACTATTATAAAATCTTATAGCCTTGATGAAAATATCGTTTATATGGTTTATATCGGAGATGAGTAAAGTTTCTCTATCGTCCAATTTCTCTTCTTGTCGATTGATCTGAATCCGGATTGTATCCAGATGACTGGGGACCTTTATTTTAAGTTCTTTAATAACCTCACGGAACTTGCCGGATGTCTCATATAGATCTGTGTTAATACTTTTGTCTGCGGACGTTACACCTTCTTCATAAAAGAAAACATTCAACTTTTTATCCCTTCCATAAGCACATACGAAATCTCCTTCTTGATTCTTTATTATTTGAGCATATCGCATCGGCGCATTAGAACGACTTCCCTTATTCAGTTCATAATCCTCAACTAATC
This sequence comes from Muribaculaceae bacterium, assembly GCA_009775355.1. Taxonomy (GTDB): domain Bacteria; phylum Bacteroidota; class Bacteroidia; order Bacteroidales; family Muribaculaceae; genus Lepagella. The sequence continues at coordinate 14,333 of VSPN01000046.1, read as the reverse complement.
GACGCCTAAGTACGTAATCGTAGAAACGTTCAAGCCAGCCCAGAGATTGCTTTACCATAAACGCCGATGTAATTTGTCTTGAAAGCACCTCGCCATCGAGCTTGTCTATGTTTATTGAGGATTCGTCAAGGTCTCTTTGCGCTACGGAACATAGCACAAAACCATATACAGACTTATCTGTATCTTCGTCATACTCCTCTTCATCCTCTTCGTTCTCCTCTTTTGATTCCTGGATGGAAAGGACTGTCAAATCAATTATTTGATTATCATCAAATAATTTGAGAATATCATCAGTTGCCCACCACCCTTGACTTTTGGTAAGATACACTCCGGATCTTGACAAGAAAAGAGGCTCACCCTCAAAGATATTGTCGTATGACTCTTTGAAATAATTATCTATACGGCGGCTGTTATACCAGTAATTATCTCCATCATACGAGGTCGTATTGTACTTTATCAGCTGTAGTATATTATCGTTTAGAAGTTTTGCCTTATCGAAACCATCCCAGTCTCGTAGAGTCAATAGACTGTCAGCCGCCAATTCTGCTATAGATTTAAAGAGGGATAGGTTTATGTCATTATCCCTTTTTATTTGCTGTCTGTTGTCTACGAGAGCAAAGGGGGCATGAATCACGTAGCAAGTCCCGATATTTTCATTTGTGGGGAAGAAACAGTGTATGTTCCGTGAAGTCTTGGTGAGAATTCGTCCATGATCAATATAATAGCCTATGGCAACTTCATGGTTACCATGGGTCGGAACCTCAACCAATCTTTTTAGTATAAGGACACGTTGTCGATCGCCTTTCTTCTTAAGGGTATAAAGAGAATAAGTAATATCATCGTTCTTTCCTTCAATGTCGAGAGCCTTTTCGATTACATCTGAATCAATTGGAGTACGCCATGCAATCGACCTTATATTGTGCAAAAATAACTGCGGATAGTCAAGATTCTTAAGTTTCTGAGAAATCTCTTCAAACGCCCTTTCCGGAGTTATGCCTTCATGATTGAATGGAAGTACGAAAACCGTCTTATTTTGTTTCTGGTATTGGACTGGTTCAATTGAAGTTGGTACAATATAATTGTCTATCCTAAAACAGAATGGATAATCGTATATTTCGGGGGTAGATGTATACTGAAAAACGGCTTTAAAACCTACTCCAAATTTACCAATCTTATTCTCTTTTATTTCTGACTCATAGTTTTTTGAAGAGAATCCGATAGAACAAATAGAGTTGATATGGCCAAGCTTACCAATCTTCCTGTCTTGGACTTCCGTTTCAGGATTTGAAACAGTGAATCTAATACGCCCATTATGCGAAAATATGAACCTTCCGTGTTGAAGTTCTATTTCAACCTCGGTTGCTCCGGCGTCATCTGCATTCTGCAATAACTCATAAATGAAGTGGGCAGAGTCGGAATACTTATCAATGACTCCATTGAAGACATTGAAGTATTTTGGTTTCATAAAGACCTTTAAATCTTCTAATTGTGAAGAGTGAAGAAGGTCAAACCATTGTTTTTCTTTGGCGTTAGGCTTCATAGGATGTTTATTTTATGCGGCCACAATGGGATAACGGTCATAGACGTAATTGAATACCTTCTGAGAGTATTGGTCTATACTATCGATTGCATAGGATTCTGGGAGGTCTTGATACAGTGTTTCGTGGATGAGGGTTGCGACTTGGGCGCGGGTCTCATCCTTTTCGCGCCAGTTGTGCAATTCTCTAATGCGCGACTTCACTTTATCAAGAAGCTCAACCGATAGTTTTTTGAGTTTGGCTATCTCACTTTTTGAGATGTTAGCATCAAAAAGCAAGTCGTAGAATGTGAGTTGCTCATCATCGGTGAAGCCCTCGCGTACAAAACGTTTTTCCTCTCGATCAAGCGACTTGGAGAGGTCTATCAGAGCCATGAATGTCTTCTCAATCGAGGCGCGGTCTTGTTCGGCGTTATATTCCTTGATAATTTGCTGATACTGCTCGTAGAAGTTGATGCGCGATGGATTGCTGCGGAGCATGGCATCAAGACGTTGCTTGATGAGTTCGTCAATGTCCGACAGGACGAGATTCTGACGCTTGGTCTTCGCAAATTCTTTGCGGAGCATATCGAAGTCAATGGCGCTTATGTCAAACTGACGTGTTCCGGAAAGACTGGTATCAGGTTGAGTACCGACTTCATCGTTGATAATCTTATGTATGGATACCGACAAATCAGTAGTATCAGCATTCTTGCGACGGGTCTGCAATTGCTTGTAAATGGCAATAATTGCATCCTTATCCGCAATTATTGCCCTATCGGTTATGTCGTCACGAGTGACGAATTTCATAAGGCGAACAATGGTACTGCCAAAGGTACAGAAGGTTTTCCTGATTTCTGCTGTTGCACACATCGCATTGGCGGCATCCTTCAACAACGACATTTTGGTGAAGTCGATAGCATCTACAAGCGTTTGAAGTTCAAATCCATGTTCATGCAAAAATGTCTTTGCTCCTACAATGGCTTCGAGAAGATGACGGATCAGTTCATCTTTATCAACTGTGATGTCGCCACCATTGCCTCCTTCTGCACCGGAGGTTGTATAATCAGCCAAGGCTTTACGCAAAGCTTTGACTATGCCGATATAATCAATGATAAGACCGTTAGGCTTACCATCGCACACACGATTGGCTCGTGCTATTGTCTGCATAAGGGTATGTGCTTTCAATGGCTTATCGAGATATAGGCATGAGAGCGATTTCACGTCAAAGCCGGTGAGCCACATGGCGCATACGAATACGATGCGCAGAGGATTCACGCGATCTTTGTATTCCTTATCAAGTTCGCGTGTCTCTAATTTCTTACGATGCGGTATGATGTCTTTGCCCCACTTTTGGAAGTATTGGATTTCATTCTGCTCTTGCGAAATAACTACGGCCATTTCGGTTTCTTTCATCCATGAAAGTTTGAGTTTCAGTTCCTGAACTTCCTGTTGATTATTATTGTGGGCTATTTCCTGTTCGAGATTGGCAATAGCCTCTTGCCAATACTCCTGAACATAATCATACATCAACACACAAGATATGCGGTTTAAACACACCATCATGGCTTTGCCACTCGTCCAAATGTCCGTGTAATGCTGAACGAAGTCGTGGGCTATCATTCGCAGACGTTTCTCAGAGAGAAGCAAGTGGATTTCCTTTGCAAATTCACGCTCTACCTTTTCCTCTTGCGACGGGTCAAGGTCTGCCTCCTGAATAGCCGCGAGGATGCGGGCGTTGATAGCATCCGACTTCAATTCTTTCAGCTTGTCACCGCGGTTTTCATAATAAAGCGGCACGGTGGCGTGGTCATCAACGGCTCGCTTGAAGTCGTAAATAGAAATGTAGTCACCAAAGGTGCGCTTGGTGATATTATCATCATTGAAAATCGGGGTGCCGGTAAATCCGATACGATGGGCGGTGGGAAGCAGGCGCATCATATTGTCGGCATATATGCCGTTTTGGGTGCGGTGGGCCTCGTCGCTCATAAGTATGACATCGTAGTCTGGAATATACGGTTCGGCCTTTGGATTGTTGAATTTGTGTATAAGTGTAAAGACGTATGGAGGATTCTCCTTGATACGCTTTATAAGGTTAGCACCGCTCGATGCCACAAATTCCTTAGCTTCGCCTTTTATCAGACCGCAGTTGACAAACAGTTCAGAAATCTGTTTGTTAAGTTCCTCGCGGTCGGTCAGCACTACGAATGTGGGACTGCCCTCAAATTTACGATTCACCTTTCGGGCAAAGAACACCATTGAATAGCTCTTCCCGCTACCCTGAGTGTGCCAGAACACACCGAGTTTACCGTTCATAAACTGGCGGTTGCGGTAGGCTTCGATAGCACGGTTTACACCAAGATATTGATGGTTTCGCGCCAATATTTTTGTGATTCGTCCGTCGGAGTGGTCAAAGATGACAAAGTTTTCGAGCAGGTCGAGAAATGTTCTCTTATTGCATATACCGCGCAGCATGGTCTCCAATTCCACATTGCCCTCATCTTCCTCTTTGAGTCGTTTCCATTCGTGGAAAAACTCATATTTACTGCCGAGAGTTCCGACTTTAGCCTCATAGCCATTACTCAGCATCAGAAATGCGTTGTAGTGGAACAACTGCGGAATGGTGTCGAGGTAGTCGGTATAGTTATTGTCGTATGCGTTCTTAACGTCAATGTTGGTGGCTTTGAGCTCAACGAAAAGCAGGGGTATTCCGTTGACAAAACCAACTATATCAGTGCGTCTGCGATATAGCGCACCATGGATTTTCATTTCCTTGACAGCAAGGAAATGGTTGTTGGCGGGATTATCGAAGTCTATAATCCGGGCTTTGATAGTTGATGCGCTTTTGCCGGGACGTACATCTGTGACATCTATCCCCTCGCGTATCATCTTGAATTTATCCTCGTTGATTTGAAGAAGCGAGTCGGTTGCAGAATAGGCCATGAATTTCATCATAGCCTCTGTAACCTGACTATCTGTAATCCATGGATTAAGTTTGCGTAGAGCCTTTTCAAAATCACGGGTGAGGATTATGTCTCTATATGATGTGCGTCCAAGCGTACCATTAAGACCGAGGACTTCCTGATTATATGCGAACACGACATCCCAGCCGAGTTCATCGTGCAGGAGGTTTCCGGCACTCTCTTGAACGAGTATGTTTTCTGAATAGTCGTGTGCCATGTCTATGCGTCTATTTTAATCTCGCCGGATATGAGACGAGGAAGAAGTAAACATCTTGACTCGGAATAAAATTTATATAGTTTATGAACTATTTTAAGTTGCTCAATATAAGGCTTTACAAGCGAGTCAAACTGCTTGAGGATTTCACACGAAGGGAGGTATAATTTGAAAGATCTCAAAGCGGCCATACGAATACCTTTTTGTGCGCTTCCTTGGGAATTCGCTTGAGCAAACCCTTGTATTTTACTATCCAACAGAAGTAAATACAAAAATTCAGAAGAAACACGCTCGTTGGGCCTTAACGTAAATAGAGATTCACTTATATTCCAATTTATCGGGTCTTCATAAATAAGTGCCACACGTCCAATTGTGCCAATACCAGAAAATAACAAATCCCCGGCACGTAAATCAGAGCGTTTATTGATTTTTGTGATGGCATCATCATCAATCTTGTCACATTTTTCATCAAGTACAACATATGTACTCGTTAGATTTTTAATCGTGACATAGTAATTATGACCATGACCAAGAACAAAATTCTTTCTTGGATTAAGTCCCGTTGCAAACTTTGAAGTAATATCATTAAGTGTTATCTCAGACCAATCTATCGGATAACCATTCTGAAAAGATACATTTTCATGGCCGGGAAAGCGCATATCAACAAACCATTCTCGATATAGACGTTGGGCGGCTTCTTCGAGCAAGGCAATCTGTTTCTTGCAGTTGGCAATCATCAAGTCGTATTGCCTGAGTATATTTGCAATCTTAACCTGAATTTCCTTTGACGGCAATTGGATTTCGATAGAGGTCAATTGTTCATTTCGCAGACTTGCTCTTGTTATCATGCTGCCGGTAAGAGCCAACATGTGTTTGCGAAACACTTTACTTCGCAGATAGTAACCGATATATTCAGGCACTACTTCATCAGCAATGGGTCGTAATCTCTTGCAAAAGCCGTTAAATGTAGCATTAGGATGATCCTGTAATGCCACGCATGAAATTCCCAGTTCTTCAGCCGTTTCACTTGTGCGGTTCAAAAACACGTCACCACGTTTGATTGAAAACTTATCGCGTTCTTTTTCATCTGTCTGAACCAATGAAGTCAATTTTTCAGGCACAAAGAAATTATTCATCACTTCCGAAAAAGTAAGGAATGGAAAACCAGAGCCAAAGAAAGCTTTACCTTTGGAAAGCCCGTTGGACACTGTATAGAGGTCACCTATGCGAACGGTTTTCATTTCCATAGCAGCGACTCGTTTGCTTTGATTGTGGCGAATATCTGTGCCGATTCGTTCTGCAACTTTTCAAGTTCGGCATGTATTTCTTTCATTCGAGCTGTGAAGTCAACATCATCTGAAGCAGTTTCTTCCGCTCCTGTGTATGCTCCGGGAGTAAGTGAGAAATTCTTGCCCTCGACCTCCGAAATGTCAGCTATGCGGCATAAGCCGGGAATATCGCGATACGTTCCGTCCTCTCCAAACTTGTCAACAAGCCAAATGAGTTGATTTATCACATCAAGAGCCTCGGTGATTTCGGCAACCTGCATTGTGGTTTCCTCAACCAACTCTTTCAGTTCCGCTTTCTCCTTACGCTTGCGAGTTGCCTTCATATCGGCTTCGAGCTTTTTTAGATTCCCTTTGAAGCAGGCAAGTGTTGCCTCAATACCCTCTCGGTATGTCTGCCAAGATTTTTCCACTGGCTGAAGTGCGGCATTGTCATAACGGTTGAAGAAGTCATTGAGCCACATACGATATGTAGAGATCAGATTGCGGTACTTATCCGTTTCGCCACGATAAAGCCAAACGATGGCGTTGATGTTACGCATCTGCCATTCATTCCACTCATTGAGGGTTTTCTCTACAACGGTGTAGTAGTTGCGCGAATCTATGAAAAGGATTTTATCACGGTTTTGTTCACGCTTATTCTTGTCAAAGAACCAAAGCGTACATGGCAATGTCAGCGTATAGAAGAAATTGTTGGCTACGGAGATAAGGCAATCAACATGGCCTGTCTTAACCAATTTCTCACGGATTGTCCTATCCTTGCTTTGCGAGTCAGTAGCCGATGACGCCATGACGAATCCGGCGCGCCCGGTTTCGTTTAGATAAGCGTAGAAATACTGAATCCAAAGATAATTGGCGTTGCTGATTTCTTTGTCTTTGTTTACAGCAGGGAGACCGAACGGCAGACGGTTTGAGCCGGAGACAGTCGCCTCCTCGACACCATTAACATTGAACGGTGGATTTGCCATCACAAAGTCGCACTCGCCGACGAGGTTGTGGGCATCCTGAGTGTATGTGTTGGCCTCGTCGCCGCTTTTGATAATGGCATTGAGTCCATGGACGGCCATATTCATAAGGCATAGACGGGCGTTGAATGTCACCTTTTCCTGACCGTAAAATGTAAGGGCTGAATTGGCATTCATGCCATGATTGTTAACGAAGTCGCCAGACTGTACAAACATACCACCACTGCCACAGGCCGGGTCAAGGACTGTGCCGTGAGAAGGTTCGATTATATTGACAATCATCTGCACCAACGACTTTGGCGTGAAAAATACACCGTCGTCATCAGCAATGGCCTTAGAAAATTTGCCTGTGAAATATTCGTATATGCGTCCGATAACATCGCCGCCAACTTGTTCAAGCTTGTCGTTGTTGAAAATGCGAAGCAGTTTGGCAAGAACTTCATCGTTGATAATGTTGTATGTATCGGGGAGTATGCCTTTCAATTGGTCGGTCTGTTGCTCAATAAGTCGCATGGCGTAGTTGACCACATCACCGAGGCTCGTTAATTGGCGTTTTTGCTCATCAACGATATTTGCAGAGGCGATATTGCCCGGCAGATTAAGCAGATAATCATATTGAGCCTCGCGGGGAAGATAAAGTGCGCTCTTGGCGCGGAAGTCCTGTGCCGTGACGGGCATCTTCACACCTCCGCGTGACGGACGGTTTTTCATCAGCTCGACCTCGACTCTCTTGTATCGCCCGTAGGCATACTTCAAGAACAACAGGCCCAGCACCGGCATACAATATTGATTAGCATTCAGATTCGCACTTGAACGCAATACGTCAGCCGCACTCCATAGGTCGGCTTCAAGCTGCTTTATTGAGGATTGGTCTGCCATAAATCTAACTAAATTTTAACCATGATGGAAAATGTAATCATTCAAAGTTTTTCTCTACCAAAAGCTCCCGAACATTCACTCGCAGGACTTCGGCAATTTTTACAAGCATATTTAAGTCTGGTTGAATGGTATTTGTACACCATTTAGAAACCGTTGCCTTATCACGCCCGACTTGATCAGCAAGCCATTTTCCGGTATATCCAGTTTCTGCAAGAACTGCTTTGATACGGTTAATCTTTTCCATATAGATTCAAACATGTTGATATGACGTGCAAATTTAGTGAAATTTTACGACACAATCACAATATTTTTAGTAAATTTGCACTTTGAATACCGACAGAACATAAATATGAAGCATATTTCGATAAGAGTGCCATGGCACGACCATAAATGGGACGGTAGTGTTTGCCAACGACCCGGCGACAATCCGTTTTGCCGCACACTTCCCCGCATAGCCGAAGTGAAGGACGATGAAGCGGAGAATAAGTGTGCCGGCATGAAGTGGTGCAAATTGTGCCCAAACAATCTCCCCGCGTGTAAAGGAGAAAACGGAGCATTTATGAGCCCTGAAGGTTATAGCCGTGAATTCAATCATGTTTATGCTAAGAACCGAAACCTTCCACACAACGCACTTCTGCCAACCACAGTATATGTGGCTCCATACTCTTTTATGGGGGTGCCTTTCAGATATATGTCAAAAGACAATGAGGAAGAGATTACTGCTCGTTGTCCTCATTTTGCGGATGATGAAGATGCTCCATTCAGGACATCATGGGTGTTCGGAGCCAGAAGACAATTGGACATTCTGAATTGGTTTTCTTCTGAAATAAGCCCCGAGGGTTCGCTGGCCGTGTTCTATTGCAAGAATGGCAATCCGGTTGATGAGGATTGCCACCGACTTATTGTCGGAATGGGCGAAGTCACAAAAGTGAATGGCATAATGACATATAATTCTCGGTCGGAGGTTACTTACCCAATGTGGGAACTTGCTATGGAGCACTCAATCCGCCCGAATCTGTCGGAGTCAAGGGGTTTCTTGTTGCCATATCATGAGTATCTGGCTCTTAAAGATGAATATTTCATTGACAAGCTTGGTATTACAAAATTCCAAGCTATCGACCAGATAAAGCTGTCACTTGATAAACTGGGAAATAGCCAAAGAATTTTCAATGAGCTTTCTTATGGATGCGAATATGTCAGCAATCATAGTATGCTGATAATTCTCAACGCTGCATACGAATGTCTCAGAAACGTGAAAAGTCACGGGCTGGTTGTAGGTGATTGGGACAGGCAATTGCGCTGGATCGATGAGCAAATTTCCAAAGTGAAGTCGATGATTGGGCCCTTCCCTGCGTTTGCGGAATGTTTGAGAGCAATCGGCATAAATTACGCATATCTGATAGAGCAGGATTTACGGCGTGAGGGGCATTGTGGCTTAAAGGACAATCCATGGATTGCTTTCTCTAAACTTGTTAAGGGAGAAATTCAGATACATAATGCAGTCTATAAATCAGAATTGGCCCATTACAAAGCTACATGGATGAGTACGAGCGAAGAAGGTAAAAAATTACTTGAACTTCTCTCTCGTTTTGAAATTAGCCAAGAGGTAGTGGAAAAATGGTATGATGATGATACTTCATACTCACGAATCCTTGAAAACCCCTATATCATCAGTGAGGAAAGCGAGCTTAACGATAGTCGGTATGTCACCACAGAGATGGTAGACTTAGGAGTTATTCCAGACTCCGAAATCCAAGGTGATTGGCTTCCGGAACATCCGTCACGTATCGACACAAGGATTGACGAGCGTCGAATCCGCTCATCAATCACGTTCAAACTGAAGTGGCAGCTTTCGGAAGGTGATACACTGCTTTCAATCACGGAGATTACAGATTATTTGGAAGAATCTTTGAAAGTATACGATGTAAAACTGCCGAAGAATTATATTGCGAACAAGCGAAATTTCATGGAAGAAACACTGGCCTTCGTTGACGGTGTTTCAGACCCAGAAGCGAATGCCTGTGATTCTGCACTCCAATTGAAGGAGTATTTTGAAATTGAAAAATTTCTTAGAAGCAAATTCAAAGCCCGTGCCGCTAAATCAGTCAAGAATCCCATAAAGGAAAATTGGGAGAGCATAGTCAAAAGTTCAATCAATGGCTTTGACGAAAACAATCCACGAAGTGTTGCCGCTGTCAAAGATCAGATTAAGGCTCTTGAAATGTTCTGCGACAAGAGACTGTCTGTACTCACCGGTCCTGCCGGTACTGGTAAAACGACTGTCGTGAAAGCATTCCTTGATTCTTCCCAGATAAGAAATGAAGGTGTTTTGTTGCTCGCTCCAACTGGTAAAGCAAGAGTGCGTCTCGGGCAGATGGCGGATGGTGTCACAGCGTTCACAATTGCGCAGTTCCTAACCAAGAGGGGTTTCTTCAATTGGGATAAAATGGAATGCTGCTTACCGTCGAACTATGAAAACAAAAGGTGCTCCGAGTACAAAAACATCATCATAGATGAATGTTCGATGCTGACAAGCAAAGAGTTTTTTATCCTTTTGAATGCTCTGGACCTAAAAACGGTTCAAAGAATTATTTTGATTGGAGACCCTTATCAGCTTCCTCCTATTGGAGAAGGCCGTCCATTTGCCGACCTTTACAATTTCCTTAATAATCCAAAACAAGAGGCCAATCTGAGGTTAGCTGTAACAAGACTTGAAACGGTGGTCCGTACTATAAAATCTGGCGATTCGGATGTTCTGACTCTTGCCTCATGGTTTTCCGGAAGTAAGCCTGCTAAGGATTCTGACAAGATTTTCGACAAAATCGAATCAGGAAATTTGAGCAATGATCTGATGGTCTATACTTGGACAGACGAGACTCAACTTAGAACATCGCTGAACGATGTTTTGAAAAAAGAACTGAAGGCTGATGACAACACGTTAAGTTCTGCTTTATTACGAAGGCTCGGACTTGACGACATTGACGCTGCATATAGAAAACCAGAGTTGGTTGAGAGATTCCAAGTGCTCACACCGGTGATTCACCCTATGTGGGGCGCATTTGAGCTCAACAATATGTTTCAAGAATGGGTTGGTCATGGCAAAGCGCAATATTCCACTGAAATGTCCACGGAATACATATGCTACGCCGATAAGGTTATTCAGTTGGCCAATACTACTAAGAAATCTAATAAGGGAGATAAAAAGCAATTGTCTAATGGTCAAATTGGCTTCGTAAAATTTGCCAATGGCAAGGAAGCAAGTGTTGTATTCAGTGGCTATCCCGAGTGCTTTTTCAAATACAATTCTATAAAGGGAGACCGAGAATCTGAATTGGAGTTGGCATATGCTATCACAATCCACAAAAGTCAAGGATCAGACTTTGATACCGTGTTGGTAGTGCTTCCCAAAACAGGACGAATTCTTTCTCGCGAACTCATATATACTGCATTAACCCGTGCCAAAGCCAAGCTTATTCTATTTATAGAAGACTCTCCATCTTGGTTGCGGGAATTTACCAAGCCGCAGTATTCCGTGCTCGGACGTCGAAACACAAATCTATTCGAATATTCGGTGCGAGAAGAAAAAACGAAAATACCCTATGTTGAAGGACTCATACATAAGACACTGAAGGACGGCTTGATTGTTCGGAGTAAGTCAGAAGTGATTATCGCCAATATGCTACATCAACGTGGTATTGAGTTCGAGTATGAGCGCACACTTGAAGAAAATGGAAAGCGTTGTATCCCAGACTTTACATTTGAGGATGCCTCGGGAGATCCCATAATACTTGAACATCTCGGAATGCTCAACGTACCTTCTTATGCTGAAGCATGGAAAAGAAAACTCGAATTCTACAAGTCTATCGGCTATGAGGAGGGTGAGAATATTTTTACCACACGCGATGACGATAACGGCAGCATAGATAGTATCGCAATCAAGAAAGTTATTGACGAGATTGAGGATTTAATTTGACAATTATGGGTAACAGCAAAAAGAGTGAACAAGCAGCTGTAAAGGCTCTATTTGAATATTTTATCGATTCCAAACGAGTAGACTGCAACATCCCCACAAATGACAAAGGTCTTTTGTGGGATGACAGCCTACATTTTCATTCTGCTGAACCTTTCAGTGCTGAAAATCTCATTGCTCGTATCCCAGTTCAAGTAAAAGGTCGATCTTTGCGATGGAAGAAAAGCATCAATGAATACTCTATAAAGAGGGCAGCGCTTGAAAACTATGCGAAAGAAGGTGGAATTGCTTATTTCGTGGTTGACACTGCAAATAGGAAAACTCCAGTAATATATTACAATCTCCTGACACTTGTAGATATTCGTCATCTTTTCATGAGACAAGATGGAGAACGGGAATTACGAGTTATGTTTGAACGTCTCGATTTACCTCTTGAGGAGTTTGAAAGCAGACTGCTTGAGTTTATCGGTGACAAAGAAAAACAAAGTAGTTTCGCTCATCAACCAATGGCTACCAGAGAACTATTATTATCTCAGGAAGCGCCTACCTTAGAATTCTCCATCCCAATATCCAAAGGAATGAACCCGATGCATGCATTAGCATTAGGCGGTTACCACCACATCTATATGAAGACCAAGGAAGGAATTTCGTTACCTATTCAAGATGGGCCCTTCCAACTTCAAATGGGTACAACTGTTTATCAACCTGTAAAGGTAGGTGATACAATCTATTATTCAAATTATTATTCTACTATAGGGAAAGGAGAAACTGAAATTATAATTGGGAATTGCTTGTTTTTATCTGGATTTGTGACAAAAGATACCATTGGATTCCGTTCTTCTCGTTATACTATGCACAATGGGACACTTTCTGAAAAAATCACAGAACTATCTTTTATAAAAGACTTGATTGAAAAGAAGGACTTGGTTGTTGGAGAACATCATTGGCGATCCGTACAATTTGATAAAGAAGGTGAGATTCTTGACATGATTAAAGCAAGCTTACCTTTTTGGAAGAGGATTAAACAAACCCTTGATGGGCTCGGAGTTAAGAAAGAACTATCTATAATTGATATGACAGATGATGATTTTGAATGGCTAAGATGGTTAGACAATCTTTTCAATAAGAATCACGTGGTCTTATCAAAAAAAGAGCAAAAACTATTTCAGCGAACAAAAATCGCGAATCTTGAATTACTTTTTTCGTTTGAGAAAGTTCGTGATGGAGAGTATCGCGTGGGAAATGCCTTTGAGGATAAAGATGAGTTCAGACTGCCATTAGTTGCGGATTCATCGGTAACAATGCCTATTTACTCTTGCTTGCCTGTAGAAGCGTTTGTTTCTCTCGATAATATTCCTTACGAGGATATGGTCAAGTCTTATGAGAGAATACAAAAGCCTTTGCCAGACGCATTAACAGCCGCCAATTTTGACGTATTGCATATGTTGGAAGCCTACGATAAAACCAACTCTACACGACTTTTTTCTGCAATCAAAGAAATTGCGGATTGGCTATATTCTCATGAGAGTTTTCCTAGCGAGATAGCATATCTTAATCGTATGCAGATTGTCAAACGAGAACGAGTGTTAACAGATTCGGAGATAGATGAACTCCTAGATTTTGCTGATGAGATGACTGACAAGCAAATGAAATTAGGCGCTTTGATTTTAGCCGATGAACATAAACAAGCAAAAAGAATCTTCAATAGGCTTAACGCTAATGAACAGAAATACTTTATGAGCTATCCTATTGCAAAGTTTTTTCATACCAGTTAATCTATTGATGAGTTCCTTTGGATATAAGATAGTTGTATGAGCACAAATTTTACTAGCGGAAATCGGTGGTATACAATTTATTTATATGTGTGGAAGTGGAGAATAGTAAAGCCCCTCGGTAGGGTTGATTTACCGAGGGGCTAGATGGGGATTAAGGGATTACGCGAACTTCATGCAGGGGATGAGGGTGTTGGGGACGGCGACTTCTTTGGTGAAGGTGACAATAGGGGTCTCGACTGCGAGGTGTTTGAAGCCGTGGCGGGAGCCGTGCTCGAAGATGAAGTGGCAGAGGGCGAGGAACTCGTTTTTGTCGTGGGAGTTACCGCTCCCGGTCACGAAGTCGGAGAGGACAATAATGTCGTCGGGGAGGGTGTTGTGGCCGTTGCTGTGTTCCCAGACTTTGAGCTGGATGTGGATGTTGCGTCCGAAGTAGCGGAAGGTTGCGCCGACGCAGTTCCAGTCAAGGATTGCATCATCGTAGCTGGCACCGTAGCGCTTGGCGACGTAGATACAGAAGTCATCAAACAGGTCTTCGATGCGGTGAGCTGCGATTGTCGAGAGGGTTTTGTTGGTGTTGGATGTTGTCATTTTTTTGAGTTTTTGGGTTGTGTGTTGAGTTCGTTGATTTTCTCTTCAAGGCGGTGCTTCTGATCAAGGACCCGTGCTGTTTCTTGCATTCTTTCTTCATAACGCGAGTTCGGGATAAGGAACGCCATGAAACAATTGAATCGGCAGCTTGAAAAAGTTGCCGATTCTTTTGGTAGC
>VSPN01000045.1 GCA_009775355.1 Muribaculaceae bacterium | reverse complement strand
AGACGCTCCATATCGCCGGTCCAGAGTTCTGGATCGGCGCACACCGGATTCTTTACAAACACAATTCTGTCGGTGCCTCTCAGGGCATCGGCTATCTCCTGCACGGCGAATGGCGAGGCTGCTGTCCGGGCGCCGATCCATAGGATGTCTATGCCGGCTCTCAGAGCTGGCTCGACATGCGCGGCACTCCCGATTTCGGTCGATGTGGCCATGCCGGTGGTCTCCTTGACCTCGCGCAGCCATTCAAGAGCCTCATCGCCTCTCCCCTCGAATCCGCCGGGACGTGTGCGGGGTTTCCACACTCCGGCGCGGAATATGCCGATACCCGCATCGCTCAGCGCACGTGCGGTCGTGAGTGTCTGTTCGCGGCTCTCGGCCGAACACGGGCCGGCTATCACTACCGGTCCTGCTGTAGTATATTCTGACAATATCGATAATATGCTGTTCATGTTTTACATTTCATTCAGGAGTACGCGTGCATGGAGTCAAGAAGATTCACGCCCGCATATGTCATGACTATTGAAAGCGACGCGAAGATGAGGTATGTGTGGAAGAGTATGGGATTGTCGCGCATTCCGGTGCTCCTGTGCATCGGCAGGGCATAGAGAAGCAATGTGACGAGGGCCCATGTCTCCTTGGGATCCCATGCCCAGTATCTTCCCCACGACACGTTCGCCCACATCGCACCGGCGAATATCCCGACAGCGAGAAGGTATGTTCCGGCGGCCAGTGCCGATAGTGAGGTCGCGGTCAGCTCCTCTCTTCTCGTGCGCGACAGAAGCGCTGTCACCGCTGCGGGAAGCGTGAAGGCCAGCAGCGCATAGGCGGTCATTACTATCGACACATGTATCGCCAGCCATGGCGAATCGAGCACTGGCATGAGCGGAGTCATGGCCGGATCGCGAGTGCCGGTCCATGACACGAGCGCGACGCATCCGGCGGTAAGCAGTACAGCCGATGTCAGGAAGCGGTCATTACGGGTGGCCACCGCTCCGGTCACGATTATGCCTGTGGCCATGAACCGCAATATCTGAGGTGAATCGGCCAACGGTGCATGTCCAGTCACGTACCACTGCCACGCAAGCACACATATTCCTGCCCCGGCCGCCGTCCACGAGGCTATCCGCGTGTTCACCCCACAGAGTGCGAGAAGGGAGGCGGCCAATATTAAAATGAAGTATATGCGCGGCGGATCAGTCCTGTTCCACAGAAGTTCGGCCTTGATTTCGGCATAGGGCCGCATGTTGCTGTCTCCTTCGGCAAGAGGGGTGAAGAGAGTGCCGTCGATGAGACGGCCGAGCAGGGCCACCCGCTCGTCAAGCTGCAGCACGGCCTTGTCGAGACTACCCTCTCCGCCACGGTAGATTGCGGCGGGACGGTATGTGGCCGAATCACTGTAAAGCGCACGCGGAGACACATGTTTACCGTTGATGCCGAGTGCTTTTCTGAGCGGTCTGCTTTTCACATAAAGAAATGGGGCGTCGCTCCATTCCTCTGGATACAGTATCAGCGACGCTACAAACCGCGTGGCCGACAGTTCGCCTACTTTCTCTTTCCCTGTCAGTTTCAGCGTGAGTTCTCGGCTGACAGTGCCGAACGGCACCACCCGCCCGTTGAATATCACCTGTCTTCCTTCCAGCGAGTCGGCGCGTGCCCTGTCGATTGCCGGAAAGGCGGCCCCGGCTTCCGCAGTGCAGAGCATCAGAAACGAAGCTGTCATCACCGCCGGAACCGGTTTCCTCCACTTGCGGCGTCTTGAAAGCATCCATGCGCCCGACAGGATGAAAAGCAGATAACCGGCATATGTCACCGCCGTTCCTGCCGGATCATGACTGACGGTCAGCACGGTGCCCCCTTTGTCGTCTGACGACGTCTGGTACAGCCGGTAGCCGGCCATGCGCCCTATGCGGTTCATTGAGATTTCCATATCTTCCGCTCCCTTTACGGCAAGGTGTGTGCGAAAGTCGCGCGGGAAACTCATGCCCGGATAGTATTCGGGAGTGAACGATACAAGTGTCATTTCCGCCGGAAGCGGCGATTCTTTCCCCTCTTCGGTGACGAACACTGTCGCCGTTTCTCCGGGAGAAAGCCGCAGTGTGCCCCGCTCCGACAGAAAGGCTGTCAGTCCCCCTCCGGCCAGTATGAGCAGAAACGACAGATGCATGAAAAACAGAGGAGGCCGGTGCCGGAGTCTTGTCTTGACAAGACTCCATGCCGTTCCTGTCCCTATGGCGCACCACAGTGCTGTCCACCACCACGATCCGTAGACCGCGGGCGGCATCAGCGTGGTCGAGCCTATGAAGAATGCCGTGGCGACGCTGACAATCGATATGAGTCTCTCAGTAGGGCGCATATCCGTCGTGTCTGCATTTCCTTATGGCCATGCATTCTGTCTCTATCAGCCATCCCGGACGGCATACGGGAGCAAGTACGGTCACGGTCGGTATGCCGGGAAAACGGCATGCGAATATCTCTCTGACTGTCGGGGCGTCGGCAAGGTCGCGCAAGTATACTATAAGGTGTGCCACGTCGTTCCATTCGCATCCTCCTTCGGTCAGAAGCGCCTCTATGTTGTCGAGCATGCGCCCGGTCTGAGCCTTGATGTCGCCCGGATGTACTATCTCTCCACGATTGTCGATGCTTGCGGTGCCGGATATGAAGACGTGACGCCGGTCGCCTCGGCTCACAGCCGTGCCGCGCTCGAAGGCCACGCCATATTCGGCTGTAGGGTTGAGGTTGGAACGCGCGTGGAGATAGGTCATCTGTCCCGGCTTAAGCGATGTGTCGGAATACGCGCTGAAGGCTACCGTCATGAGGTGGTCCGCCTGATTGCCGTTTATGCCGGTCGAGGCTATGAAGTGGGTGTCGGCCGTGAGACCTTCGCGGGCGAAAACGTCGTTGCGGCCCTCTACCACTCCCTGGTAGTTCACATCGACATCGCGCACCATGAACCATGTCCTGACGCAATGTGATGACAGCGTTCCGCCACGTGCGGCGAGTGTCCCGGCGAGTGTTTCCAGATAGTGTCGGGTCATGTCGTATGAGCGGCCCGGATAGCTGTTGGTGTCGCCTGTCCAGATCTCTCCCCTGCTATTCTCCCATACCCCTTTCGAAGACTCGCGGAAATCAGCGTCTTCCTGATATATCACCCAAAGTGCAAGTTTGCTGCCGTCGAGCGGAGGCTGTTCTATGACCGATGTCGCGCAGTCTGTCTTTGTCTCCTCCGGAAGCGGGGTCTGGTTGGCGGCGTCGCTGACAAACCAGCGCATGAACACCGGCTGCATCCCGGTTCCGACAAGTCCGCCGAGTCTGCGCGAAGCATCGGCCATGCGCCGTGCGCAGGTATCTGATGATTCGCTGTCGCGAGGGCACTCTATCATGGCGTGGGCCTCGCGTCTTCCCTCGTCGAAAAGGGCTACATGGGCCGTAACGCCGTCGATTTCATATTTTAGGTATTCCATAATCTGTTTACAGTGTCAGTTGTGAGTCAGATAATTCAGGTGTAAGTCAGAGAATTCCGTGTGGGTCAGCGGGGGCATCCACTGTCTATCCAGTTTTTGATCACGTCGAGACGCTTGCTGTCGGGAATCTCGACCGAATGATCGTAGCGCCAGCCGGCCGATTCATCTGTGGAGAGTATGCGGTAAAGCACACTTTCTCCGCTTGCCCCGGGCATGGCACGCAGCCGGTCCGGATCTTTGACAGAAGGCACGCCGACTGTTTCGCCATAACTTTTCCCTTCGATGAGGCTGAGACCTCCGGCGGCGTGGTTCGAACCGCCGTGACACTGTGTGCATGTCGTGTTTAATATGTCGCGTTGTATGACTCTATACATCGAGACGTCGGTCATCTCATCTGCGGTTATCCTTATGGTGTCGTCGCCGGCGACAGGAGCGGACAGGAATGTGGCCGTGCGACGGCGCAGACGGTCGGTCACGCATAGTTCCACGCTTGTCACTTCGGCGGGTATCGACGATAGAACCATGTCTATGCGTCCGTCGGCGTCGGGTTCGGCGGCTTTGCTTATGAGGGCGTATTCGTTCCCCTCCGCAAATCCGGCGAGCGACAGCGAGTAACCTTCCGCCCACGTTCCGGTGCCTTCGACCGTCGCGGTGAGGCGTGCTGTCAGTCCGTTGCCGTTTTCCTGCGGGATATAGTCGTCATACAGACGCCCTTCGTCGCACGACGCCATGACTGCCAGGAAGCTCATGAACAGTAGTCCGGTTGTCTTGTATCCCATTGTCAGAATGTGTATTGCGCCATTACTGTCACCGAGTGGGTGGCCAGTCCGAGGTTGTCTTCGTCGCGGTCCATCTGCCGTTCGTGGCCGGTGCGGCCGGTGTACTGGTACATGGCCTGAAGCTTGAGATTGATCTTGTCGATGAAGTAGTTCACTCCGACCGACGGCATGTTGAGCAGTCCCCCTTTTGTGGTGGAGTTACGTTCCATCAGGTCGTAGCGGAGAGCGCCCTGCAGATGTGGAGTTATGAAATATCCTGCCTGTGCGTAGCCTCCCCAGTAGTCGAAGCTGCGGTCGATCTTCTGGCGTTTCGTGAAACCGACATGCATGTAGTATGCCTCGGCTCCGAAATACCAGCGGTTGTGTATCCACGACCATTCCACTCCGACGCGGGTGTCGTTGGTGCTCTCGTTCTCGCTCTCGACATTGAGCGAGGCCGACACTCCGACAAGCATCTTGTCGGAGTCGAGGCGGCGCGGATCTCCCTGCGAGGCGGGCATCACGCCGTAGGGCTGCCATGTGAGTCGTCCGGCGTAGAGAAGCGAGGGCACATGCCAGTCGTCGCTCAGGGTCTTGGTCGAGGTGTTGACCGATGACCCGGTGCCGTTGAACACTCCGAGCTGGTATCCCCATTTCTTCCACAGCATGCCGTGTACCTCGACGCCGAGGTCGAATCCGGTGCCGATGTTGGGCGTCACCGCGTTGAGCGAATAGGGCAGTATGACGGGCGCGGTCAGCGATGTCGGCAGTGTCGGGAAAAGAGTCTCGCCGAGAGTGGTCAGATATGCGTGAGAGAAAGGTGTCTTGAATTTGCCGACACGCACGCCGATCGACTCTTTCGGCCTGATGTCGGCCCACGCCTGCTGCAGAAGCGCGCCCCCGGAGGCGGCCGCGTTGATCGACAGGTTGAATGTCACTATGCCGAAGGCGCGGCCCGTGAAACCCAATACGGCGTAGGGGATGGCGAATCCGGAGTTTGCCACGTTGTCCTGGTTGTAGGCGGGGTCGAGACCTGCGTCGTCGTAATAGTTGTAGTTGGCCGATGCTTGCACGAGCAGGTAGGGTTTGAAGAGAAAGTCTCCCTTCTTTGTAGTGAAGGTGAATCCGCGGTGGTCGGCAAGCGACACGACGCCGTTTTCGGTGTCGGCGTCATATTGCGCTCTTGCCCCGTGTGCGAGACCGAGAGCTGCGAGAACGGTTATTATGATATGCTTTTTCATGAAGGTCAGGTTGTTTTGTAAGTTAAATCATTTCAGGATGTTTGCCGGTGGCTGTCTATAGCGACTGCAGAAAACGCACAAGCGCCTTGCGGTCGTCAGAAGGCATCGAGGCGAATTTTTTTCTTGACGCCTCTCCTTCGCCGCCGTGCCACATTATGGCCTCGACGAAGTTGCGGGCGCGACCGTCATGCAGGAAGTATGTGTGTCCGTTCACCTTCTCCTGGAGTCCTATGCCCCAGAGCGGTGTGGTGCGCCATTCGTTGCCACGGGCGAGTCCCGACACATAGTTGTCGTTGAGTCCGGCCCCCATTATCTCCGAACCCATGTCGTGGAGCAGGAAGTCGCTGTACGGGTGTATGGTCTGGCCTCCGAGCCACGGCAGCGCGGTTCCGGCAAGCAGTGTCGATCCGCGCGGGCGGGTGTGGAGTGTGGTGACGTGGCAGAGGTGGCATCCGGCCTCGTAGAACATCGCTTCTCCCCTCACCACCTGAGGGTCGTTGACATCGCGCCGTGCCGGCACTCCGAGCGACTGCATGTAGAGGTCCACGTTCTCCATGTCTTCGGTCGATATGTCGAGCTGGTCGTAGCTCAGACCCATCATCGAGCCTTCCTGCATCTGGATCTGACCCTCGCAGATCTCTTCGGGATAGCGGGAGTTGGTGACACCCA
This sequence comes from Muribaculaceae bacterium, assembly GCA_009775355.1. Taxonomy (GTDB): domain Bacteria; phylum Bacteroidota; class Bacteroidia; order Bacteroidales; family Muribaculaceae; genus Lepagella. The sequence goes on along the minus strand of VSPN01000045.1, from coordinate 18,000 downwards.
TGTCGCTTGAGAACCCGAGTTCGACGGTCAGGTCGGCGTGCTGGGCCTTGTTGCCCGATACGCCGAGCGACATCACTCCGCGTTCGTTGATGTAGTTGCACCGCCCGCTTATGCCCCATTCAGGATAGTTGCTTTTGGCCGCGAGGCGTTCGATCTCGTTGCGGTCGAGCGACATGATCTGGCCCATGCCGACATGACGCAGAGGCACGCGAACCGAGCAGAACAGATCCTCGGGGTCTATATCCTCGGCATACCAGTCGGTTATCCTGTATTCCGGGAGTGCCAGCTCATATGTCTCGCCGTCGGGAAACGAGAATGTGCGGTAGTGCCAGTCCACATGCAGTTTCCCCTCAGGGCGCACGCCATAGATCGACTGGTCGTGGAGCACGCGTCCGTATGAGCGGAAGAAGGCGCCGTTGCGCCGTGTGATGTAGACGAGCATCGCCGAGAAGCCGTAGTTGCCTGAGCCGTTGTCGCTCCACACGCCGGGGCGTGTCCTGCCGGCGTTGCGGTGGCAGCTTCCGCAGGAGTAGCCGGCGTATACCGGCCCGAGTCCTCCACCTTCGTTGTTGGTCGAGGTTCTGACGTCGTCATAAAGTCTGTCGCCGCGCACGAACCGTGTCAGGTATTCTCCCGACACCCAGGGGGCTTCGGAGTCGTAGGCGAGCGACGAGTTCATGAATATCGTGGAGGTCCCGGCAGAAAGCGCGTAGTCTGCCGGAACCTCTATGTCGAGTGTGTCAAGACCGTCCTCCCCGCACGCTGTCAGCAGCAGTGCCGCCGACAGAGCGTACAGGGAGTGCGGTATCAGTCTTCTTGATGACATAGGCCGTAATCTCTCATTTCTTGATCGTGCGGGGTGCGCCGTCTTTGAAAAGCAGGAATTCGAGTGTGTGGTATCCGCGTACGGACTGCACTGCCTCCACTTTGTCATCGTCGTCGCCGTCGCTCCAGTTCAGGTCGTCATAGTTGCCGGAGTTGAGGATCTGCACGATGGCGTCCTGGTCGAGAGGCCACGAGTCCATGTTGGGGTCGAGTCCGAGCGCGTCGACGGGTCCGAAGAGGAACGCCTCGCTTTTCTCCCACGGTTCGCGGGCTTCGAGCCATGCGTTGCAGGCTGTGGCGAAAGCCTCGTCGGAGGGTGAGTTCTTGAAGTTGATGACAGCCTGGCAGAGCGCGGCGTTGCGGTTGCGGAGCTCCTGATAGGTGGGGAGCACCACGGCGTCTACGAAGTTGTCGACGATCGGCTGGAGACGGCTGTCGTTATCGCCGACGGCCGAAAGGGCGTTCTTGAGGTCTTTCGACAGGAGTTCCTCAAGGTCGGCGCATGCGGTCATCGCGTTGCGGCTCTCGTTGCTGTTGATATTGTTGCGGAAGGGCTGGGGAATCGCCAGTATCGCCGATGCGGTGCCGGCGATCGCGCTCTTCATGCGGATGTCGAGATCAGGATTGATCTGCGCCATGAGAGCGGAGATCGAATTCGGGTTTACGGTGCCGTCGGTGCTGCCGTAATATGAGTTGCGGATCGAGAGGATGTTGTTGGAGTAGTCGTCGCGTGAGTGCCATGAATACCATGATTCCACGGCATAGAGCGCACGCTGGGTCTCCCCTTTGGCATACAGGTTGTAGGGGTCGCCGATCTTTGCCGTGCCGACCTCGTTGGCTATGTCGGCGCAGCCGTCGATGATCTGCTCGATGCAACTCATCGTGCTTGTGTAGTCGTTGCCGTTGTGTGCCTTGAAGGTGTCGGCGAACGACGCGCCCCCTTCATAGGAGTTTGCCCACGACTCATAGAGCGTGTTGGCGTCAGAGCGGAGAAGCTGGCCCACCTGGACCATATAGTTGCCCCAGCTTGCGGCATTAGCCTCCGTATAGTCGAGGTTTGCGCTGTCGTCGGTTCCTGACTGGCCCGGTTCATTTTTGTCTGACTCGCACGCCGTGAATATAAGAGCGGAAGCCGCGAGTCCGAGAAGGAAATTTCTTTTCATGATGTATATTGTGTTTATATTAATTTTATATTATCCTTTGTCATTTCCGAAAGAACCATCCGATATATGCGATTCCGATTGCGAACTCGTTTTCCGAGTTGTATGGCCCTTTGCCAAATACGTTCTGTGTTCCGATCTGACGGGTGGTATAGTCAGCCTTTACCACAAGGTTGGGGAGTGCCTGCCAGTTGAGTCCCGCCTGCCACTGGCTGACTTCAAGACGGCTGTCCATTGTCATTCGGCCCTCTCCGCGATACTGCGGGTTGTAGTATTCATATCTCACATAAGGCCAGATCACCGGACAGCGGGCGGCTTTCACCACCGACGCGATGTTGAACCCGACTTCGGCCCCATAGCTGAGTGCGTTTTTAGCCACAGGTATCAGGCGAGAATAAGGAGACTTGTTCGAGAGCATGCGGTTGGCCTCGCTCAGTGCGGCCGAGTTGCCCACATAGCCGTATGTAACGTTGGCGCGGGCGGTGATGAACCGGTTGCGGTATTGCGCGTCCCATGTCGCTACTGTCACGGGTATTCTTCCGATCGCGGAGTAGGTCTGTTCTTTGTCGGAATTGCGTCCTGCGTCGTGACAATAGTAGACTGAGAATCCTGTTCTTAGTCCCGGCACTCCACGGTAGTCGAGGCGCGCCACATAACCGGGCGATGTGAAGTTGTCTGTCTCGAAAAATCCCTGTTTGCCGCCGATGATCCAGTCGTTGCGGTCGAATCCGTTGGCGTTCAGTCCGGCCACCACCATCACCTGATAGTCGAAAAGGGCGTGCCGGCTGCCGAATGTTCCGAAGAATTCGATTCCGGTCTCATGCCATGTCGAGGGGAGCAGCGACGTTTCGGCCTCAGGGCGCGACGTGCCGAAGAAGTTGATCGGCTCGTGATGTGCGTTTGTCAGCCCGACAGGCACGATCATGTGTCCGGCTCTGACATTGAAGGCCGGCGTGATCAGGCGGGTTATGTGCAACTGTTCCAGCGCGACTTCTCCACCTTTCTCGATCTCGGTCTCATACTCGCCGTTCTCGCTGTTCTCAAGTTCTACGGCTGTGCCGGTGCCTCCGGCCTCGAACTCGATCTCTGCACCGAGTATCCATGAGGGTGTGAACTTGAAGTCGGTGGCGAGCACGAAGCGTGGTATCGACACTGTGTTGCGGTGTGTGCGGGCGTTTCCACCGCCGGTTCCGGCGAAGCGGTTTATGCCGTAGTCTTTGAATTGGGCGAGTATCTCTCCGTATCCTCCGAAGCGAAATCTGTCGTATCCCGTCGTGTCGGCCTCTTCGGCCTCTGTGGCTGCGTTAGCCTGGGTCAGCGACATGGCGGCAAGCAGGAGCGCGCCGAGTGGTTTTCTGATGTCCATGATGGGGCTGTTGGTTTTCGGTCGCAAAATTAGGCCGTTCCGTCAAGCCTGTCAATACTGCATTTGGATGATATTTGCCATGTGATTGGTGCTGTCTGCCCGCGAATGTCTAATTGTCCGCGAAAATAATCATTCTTTTATGGTATTGGTCTGCACGTTTCCTGTTTGTAATTTTGCATGGGAAAAAGACTTCAATATTATGGTTGACAAACGGCAAGGTTATCTTCCCTCCCACACCATGAGGGAGCTTATTCGCGACAACGCACTTCTTCTGCCCGCCATAAGCCGCTTCAACATCGCGTTCGGCTTCGGCGACCGCACGGTCAGACAGATCTGCGCCGATAACGGTGTCGATACGGGCACTTTTCTCTCGGTGTGCAATCTCCTGAGCGGTTATGCCTGCGACTCGCTCAAGGTGTCGCTCGATTCTCTGATGGGATACCTCAAGCGCGCGCATTCCTCTTTTCTCGATGTGACGTTTCCCAATATCCGGCATCGTCTGATCGAGGCCATAAACAGCTCGGAAACCGACGAGGTGGCGCTTCTGCTGATGAAGTTTTTCGACAATTATGTGGTCGAGGTCCGCAACCACATGGATCATGAGAACAATGTCGTTTTCCGATATGTCGGGGCTCTTCTCGAAAACCGCATCGACGAAGACTTCTCGATAGCCGCCTTCTCCGACAACCACAGTCATATGGCCGCCAAACTCAACGAGCTCAAGGATATATTCATCTATCATTACAAGCAGAACGAGAATCCGAGGCTTAGCGCCGCCTTGTTCGACATAATAATGTGTGAGCGCGACATGATGGCTCATTTCGATGTCGAGAACAAGCTCTTCATCCCGGCCGTAGAGAATCTCGAAAGCAACCTGCGTTCCATGCTCGACAGCGCTCCCCTTTCGTCTGACGATGATGACACCGACACCTCCGGACCGGTCAGCTCTCTGAGCGAGCGCGAGAAAGACATAATCCGTCACATCGCCCACGGCAAGGTCAACAAGGAGATCGCCGACGCGCTCTGCATATCGGTCCACACCGTGGCCACCCACCGCCGCAACATAAGCTCCAAACTCGGCATCCACACCTCGGAGGGACTCATCATATTCGCCATTATCAACCACCTCGTCGACGTCCACGAGGTCTCCCCCGTATAGCCGGGGTTCAGAAAAATAAAAAAAATTTCGGGGGGAGGACTGAACAACTTCCGCCTCCGGATTGTATTATAGTCAGAAATCGTTTCATGATGTTAGGTTAGTTCGAAAAGTTATTATTGAAAAAAAGAAACCGCCGATGTGAATCGGCGGTTTTCTTTTTGCTGTTGTTGCAGGCGGTTATTTAAGCGGGCTGGAGGTGTCGGAGCCGGCGGCTTCGGTGATGTTGCGCTTGGTGAAGGGCTGTGTCGTGCAGTTGGTCACGGTGTTGGCTCTTACGGTCACTTTGGCTCCGTCGTTGGCGGTGCTGTTGAACAGTAGTATGCCCGACGGTTCGCCGTCTGCCTCGACCCACGCGTCGGTCACGCCCGACATGTCGATCGAGTTGTCATTCACTTCGATGTCGGCAGTCTTCACGGAGTTTTTCAGGCGGATGCCGTTGACTCCGGCCGTGATGGTGTTGCCGTTGACTGTCACGGTGCCGGTGAGATTCTCCACCTTCACTCCATCTTTTCTGGCATTGACTATGGTGTTGCCTGTCACTACGGTATTCGTGGCTGCGCCTCCGAGCAGTGCGCTGATCGACACTCCGTTGTAGGCCGCGTTGCGGATCACGTTGTCTTTCACGGTCACGGTTCCGGTTATGTCGAGCAGATAGAGTCCGTTGGCGTTGGCACGCACGTCGGCGGCATACTCGATCGTGCAGCCCTCGATGGTCAGGTTCTCGGCTGTCTGATTGCCTCCTCCCTGTGCGTGCTGCACGGCCACGGCGGCCTCCTTCATGTCAAGGAAGCGGCAGTTGCGGATCACGGTGTTGAGCGTGCTGACCGTGTACTGCGGCATGAATCCTTTCTCGCGGAACGTAAGTCCTTCAAGTGTAAGATTATCGAGCATGGCCGGTCTGCTGAGCGCGGTGTTGGTGAAGAAGTCGAAACCGGCGATCGCTTTGTCTGACGCCGGGTCTCCCTTGATGGTCAGGTTCCTGACATTGCTTCCGCTCACGAAGCGGATCTCGGGATAGTCGGTTCCTCCGGCCACGTCGATTGTCACCGGCTGCGAGGTCTCGCCGATGGTGAGTGTGCCCACGGGCGCGTTGATGTGAAGCGTCAGCGGTGACTTCAGTTCTTCGGGAATGGTTATGGCGTCTACGGCAGAGTTGACACGCACGTTTCCTCCTTCGGCAAGCGAATCGTCGCCTGTGAAGTCGCTGATGTCGAATCTCCCCGCCCATCCTTCGTCGACGCGGATGCTCCAGTCGGAGGCCGAGCTGAGCAGCGAGCCGTAGATGTTGGTGCGGTGGTTTCTCTTCAGAGGTGCGTTGGGCACTGCCACCGCGTTGGTCGAGGTGGTGGCCGAAGCTCCGTTGAATGCCCCGAGTGTCAGGTTCGATACGCTTCCTTCTGCAGGAACGAGCGCATAGCCCATTGCCATGTAGCTGTATCCTCCCTCCACGGGGAATGCCTCGCCGAGAAGGGCGTTGTCGACTGGTGTCAGAGGAAGCACCACGTTGACGGGCGTTCCCTCGGCCTCGCCGGTCAGCAGGTTGAGTGTGGTGTATGCGTCAAACGATATCTGTGCGTACGCTCCTGCCGGATAGGCTTTCGCCACTGCATCGGATCCGAGGTCGTCGGTGCCGAAGTTGATCTGGGCCACGGGGCGGGTCAGTGTGATGTTCTCCTGTGCAGACGATCCTGCGGTATATCCGCTGCGCAGTGTGTAGAAACAGTCGTCGTCGATGCGGACACCCGACGCCGCTGTGCCGTCGTTCATCGCACTGTAGTCCACGCTTACCTTTCCGGTGGCTGTGTCGATGGAGTATACTCCGCCGTCGCGATATGCGAAGAAAGCTATGTCATAGCTCTCGCCGCTTGCAAGCTGAAGCTGAACGCTTGCCGTGAGGTTCTCGATCACCGCGTCCTTGCGTGTCACAAGGTTGCCGTCGCGGTCATAGACGGCGCAGACAAGGCTTGTGGCCGATCTGCCGTCGCCGAACGCGCGGGTCGTCGGGGTATCGGCGAGGTTCACCGAGAATGTCACGTTTCCCTCTCCCGACGGCATGTCGGGGCGGTCGTCGTTAGAGCAGGATGTGGTGGCGGCTGTCAGAATCAGCGCCGCGGCTCCGGCGGCAAGAAATCTCTCTGGTCTCATGATATATGGTTTTATGGTTTTGATGGTTCCATGCGTCTCCGCAAGGAGGCGCATGGATGATCTGTCAGTTGTCTGTTGATTATCAGTTGCCTGTGATCGTGTGGGTCACGTTGATTGCGGTGTTGTCGGTGGTCATGCTGCTCTTGTAGCCGTTGATCTCACCCCAGCGTTTCTGCACGAGGATCGGCGGATAGTAGCCGTTGGTCATGTCCTGGATGAGCTGCACGTTCTCGGCGGTGTTGCCGGTAACGGTATATGTGCCGTAGCCTACGATCGAGCCGAGGTCGCGGAATGCCGTCACCGTCGAGTTGCGCACGGTGCAGTTTCTGATGGCTGCGTCGCCTCCGGCTGCCGGGAAATAGCCCATGATCACGCCGGCCTTGTCGCCGTCGTCATAGCTGCCGTCCTTGAGCCAGGGGGTCACGGTCACGGTGGCGTTCTCGACTGTGATGTTCTCGATGCCGAACTGCGGACAGCCGTCCTGTGTGAGACCGACAACCACACCTACCCAGTGGTGGCCCTTGACGATCGGGTTGAGGAATGTGAGATCCTTCACCTTTCTCCATGTGTAGCCCACGAAGCCGACACACTCGTCATGCTCGATATACATGTTGGAGATAGTGTGGCCGTTACCCTCTATGTCTGCGCTTAGAGCGGTCTTGGCTGTGCCGATCGGAGTCCAGGGCATGTACCCGAAGTCGATGTCGGCGTCGATGCTGATGGTCTTGCCGTTGAGGTTGTTGCCCTCGTTGACGGTCTTGGCGATCCATGCGAGTTCCTCGGCGCTGGTGATCGAATAGGTGTTGCCGTCGATTTCCGGCTCCACGGGCTTTATCTCCTCCACGTTGATGTCGGGCTGGTCGAAGATCGGGTCGATGCGCACGTTGAAGTCGGCGGCTGAGGTCAGCAGCGAGCCGTAGATGTTGGTGCGGAAATTGCGCTGCACGGGTGCTGCCGATACGTTGACCGTGTTGATCACGCCGGCGGCGTTGCTCACGGCGAGTTCGAGGTCTACTATCGAGCGGCTGGCCGGAACAAGCAGATAGTTCATCGACAGGTAGCCGTAGGTCTCCGGCTCATAGGGGAAGTTCTCGCCCTGGGGAAGTCCGTCGGCCTCGTAGGTGATCTCCACCTGGTTGGCCACCTCGCCGTTGCCGAGGTTGAGCTGAGTGTAGGTCTGTGTCTTGAGCGAGGTCTTCAGATCCGTGCCGAAGGCATCGGTCACCGCGCTCTCGTTGAGATCGTCCGAGCCGAAGTTGACCTGTGCGAACGGACGTCTGAGCACAACCTCCTCGCTGACCGGACCGTTCACTTCGATGGTGTGCTTCACGAAGAAGGCGTCGCGGTTCTCGTCGTTGCTGAGGATTTCGTTGTAGTTCACGTCGAGGATCTGGCCGTCCCATGTCACGGTGTAGGGCTTCGTGCCGGTAGCGTTGTGCACAGACTCGCTCTCTGCCCAGAATATGATGTCATAGCTACGTCCGGTGACGAGCTTGAGGTTGACCGTGGCTGTGCGTCCGGCCATTGTCAGCGCATTGTCGCCATCGACGGTCATGCCGGCGATAGGTGTGGTCGAGCCGGCGTTGTAGACGGCATATGATAGTCGGGTGGCTGTGTTGCCGTCGCCGAACGCGCGGGTGAGCATCCCGTCTGGGAGTGTGGCGGTGAGGGTCACGTTGCCGTCGCCGGTGACTGTCTGCGGAATCTCTTCGTTCGAGCAGGACGCTGCGCCGATAAGCGTGGCCGCCATTAGGGGCAGCCCGAAAAGTCTTGTCTTTTTCATCTTGGTTCTGTTTGTGTTATTTAATTTTTGTTTGTATGAATATTGTAAGTTGATGTCTGTTGTATTGTCATGGCTGTCCGGAGCCGGTGTGCCCGGACGGCGTCACTTGTATTCTATGTTGAAGTCCCCATCGAATCCGGGGTCTATGCCTGTCGAGCCTGTGGCTTTGGAAGTCAGGAAGTCTCCGCGCACCACCGTGCAGCGGTTGCGTTTCACAGGAATGTCGAACGCCGCCACGCGGGCTATGTGTGTGCCGTCTTTATGGTAGTAGTCGAGCGATACCCGCACTGTCGATTCCGATCCGTTTATGAACACGAAGTCGTGGCCTGTCAGCGCCTCCTGCTCGTTCAGTCTCGACAATCCGGTGCTGAATCCCATGCCGGTGGCCGAGTCGACGGGGCGGTCGCTGAAGTGGTTGTAGACCGACGGGAGAAATCCTGTATACGATATTCTTGCCGAGTAGTCGTCGAGTGCTATGGGCGGCAGTTGCGAGGGGGGAACGCCCTGCTCGTTGCGTGTGCGGGTCTCCTCCTGCTCTATGAAGTCCTGAAGGTCGGTGGCTATGAACGCGAATGCGGTCAGCGGTCGCCGCAGTGTGATCTCTTTCCGGCTGTCGGGCCAGCGGTCCTCGATGATGTCGGGCACGCTGATCCTGACTGTGCCGGCGAAGGCGTCCTTGCGTGTGTCGCCTCCGACAAACGGGTCGGCATATTTCACCGACGTGAAGTCCGACGGATCGTAGAATGGCGAGACTCCGCTGCCCTGATCGGCCATGTCGCTCCATACGCGTATGTCCCATTCGCCGGGCTGGAGTTCGAGATCTATTTCGAAATCTTCTCTGTCCGTTCCCTCTCTGTACGATACGACGCGTTTCACAGGCGGCTCTTTGTCGGAGTCTGCCGGATAGACGGCGAATATGTATCTCGTCATGAGTCCGCTTTCCTCTGCGGCACGCGACTGCCTCGGATAGGTCCATTCGAATATGTCCCAAGGAAGCTCGTGCCTCACCCGGAGCGTGGCCGTGCGCGCGGCCGGAGTGTCGGGCCATTCGTGAACGCAGCCGCCGAGCATCAGTGTCAGCACACCGAGAAGCGTCGCGGCGAGGCGCGTTTCAAGTCTTCTGCAAGTCTTTCTCATCGCGTGCCTCCTTTCCTGTCAGGGCGCGGGCGCACGTAAAATTCGTAACACAGTGAGACCGCGAAGTTGTCGATGCCGAAGAATGTCCGCCGCCGGCGGTCGGTTATCAGTCCGTTGCGCGTATTCTCGAATATGTCGTAGTCGAGCGCGTAGACGCCGGCGCCGAGTGCCAGTTCTATCTTCCAGCGTGGCGCGCCGGGAAGCCTGAACCGGTAGCCGAGCCCGATGCCGCCGCCGAGTGCCGGTGTGTCGCCGTCATGGTCCTGATATCTCTTGTCTCCTCCCAATGCCACATTATAATAGGCGAAGCCTCCGTGTATGTCGACAAAGAAGCCGTCGTTGTCCGCGCTTGGCCAGTAGCGGAAATTCGGTATCGCCGAAAATGTCCTGAATTTAAGTGTCCTCTTGCCGTAGTCATAGGGACTCCAGTATACCGGAAGCTCGAAGCTGAAGTGAGGCAGAATGTCTATCTCGACGGCGGCGTTCTGCCAGAGCAGTCCCCATGCCGGGATATTGGTCTTGGCAATGATGCGGCGTGCCACCGGACGCCCTTCGGCATCGGTCCAGCATGGACAGTCGTGGCAGTCGCTGTCGTAGGCGTATGGTTGCGCGTGGAAGTATTCTTTTGGGGCGGACATGGAGTCTCCCGGCTCCATGTCCGCGTTGTCAGGCCGACCGGTAGCCTGCGCGGCTGCGGGTGCGAGCAGTGCCAGCATGGCGAAGATAGCCCTGCTTATAAGCATCTCTGCACGATGGATCCTGATTTTACCCTCTAAGGTCAACACACCTTTGATCATGCGTTGTAAGTTAGTATGTGAGTATGAAAGTTATGCCGTGAATCGCCGGTGTGCCCGATCTTTTTCCCGCCTTGTGGTTTGGTGTAAGTGATATCTTGTAAGCGTCTGTTTTTTTGCGGGAGAGAGTCGGTTTAACCGTTAATCTGTTGCGTCGGCAAAGATAATATGGATATTTATAAAAACCAAATCCGTGCGGCCAAATCCTCTGTTTTTTTGAAATTTTTTCAGATTGACTTTCTTATTATGTGAATTTTAACTGTTTGGATTGACCGGATGTCGATTTTTTCACCACTCAGTTTCTGATTGTTTTATTTGAATGGAAAGTGTTTATTTTATTTAAAAATGTATAAAATTGGATTTAAAAATATAAGAGCCGCGTCGTCGGTATTGGTTGACGGCGCGGCCCGGTGCGGAATGCGTTTTTATCTTCTTTCCCGTTTGATCGGGGTGCGGATCAGTCGGTGAGTTCTTTGGGTAGAATCGGCATGGCGCCTTTCTGTGTGCAGACAAAGGCGGATGTGCGCACGGCGCGGCTGTGTGCCTCGGCCACACTCTTTCCTTTGAGGATGCCTGACACGAAGGCGGCGGTGAACGAATCGCCGGCTCCGACCGTGTCGGCCACCTCGACTTTCGGCGTCGGCTGGAACGACACGTTGCCCGGCGTGAAGACATAGCTTCCGTTTATGCCGCAGGTCAGGATGAGCATCTTAAGGTTGTATTTGCCGAGAAGAATCCAGCATTTGTCCTGCAGGTCTATGCCGGGATAGCCGAACATGCGGCTTACCGTTACAAGTTCCTCATCGTTGATTTTTAGAATGTTGCAGCGCGTCATCGAGTCGCAGAGTATCTCTTTGGTATAGAATCCCTGGCGGAGGTTGACGTCGAACACCACAAGAGAGTCGTCGTGTCGCGGCATTGTGTCAAGAAATTTCCCGATAGTCTCGCGCGACACTACATTGCGCTGTGCGAGCGAGCCGAAGCATACGGCCCGGGTGTTGCGGGCTATCTCCTCGAGCTTAGGTGTCCATGGTATGTTGTCCCAGGCCACGTTCTCCTTGATCTCGTACTGAGGCACGCCGGCGGGGTCGAGTTCCACCTGCACCGTGCCGGTGGCATAGGGCACAGTGTCGAGATGATGGCAGAGTCCTTTCGATGTGAAGTTGTCGCGTATCTCTTTGCCGAGCGGATCGTCGCCTACGGCGCTCACTGCCATGCCGGGAAGCCCTGACTGCGAGACGTGGTATGCGAAGTTGGCGGGCGCGCCGCCGATTTTTTTCCCTTCGGGGAGGACATCCCAGAGCGCCTCGCCCATTCCTACGACTAAGTCTTTCATATGTGGTTGATTTTATGTTGCTTGACTGGTGTGTTTGTTGAAAGCTTATTTCTTGATCCTCATTGTGTAGAAGAGCAGGTAGATCACTCCTGCGGCCATCACTGCCACCGCTCCGGCCTGGCCTGCCGCATCGGCGGCGTAGCCCATGGCGAGAGGGAAGATCGTGCCGCCAAAGAGACCCATGATCATCAGGCCCGAGACTTCGTTGCGCTCCTTGGGGGCGGCTATCAGGGCCTGTGAGAATACCACTGAGAATATGTTGGAGTTGCCGAAACCTACAAGTGCTATGCCTGTGTAGATCACTGGAAGCGTATCTCCTCCCCAGAGTAGTCCCATCGACACGGCCATCATCACGACGCTGATGCCGAAGAACAGGCGCGGTGACATGACGCGGAGAAGAAACGCGCCGAGAAAGCATCCCGCAGTGCGGAATATGAAGTAAAGTCCGGTGGCGAACGAGGCGTCTTCGAGCGGAAGTCCGAGGCGTTCCATGATGATCTTGGGTGCGGTGGTGTTGGTGCCGACGTCGATGCCGAGATGTCACATGTTGCCGAGGAAGCAGAGATGTATGAACGGTCGTCCGAGCAGACGGAGGCATTCGCCGACGCCCGAGGCTTTGTCGGGACGCTCCTCCTCGATCGGTGTGGCACCCAGCACTGCCACTGAAAGGAAGCTGACAAGCGCATAGATCACAAACAGTATGCGCCAGCCGAGGCCGAAGGTGACGAATGCCGTCGTCGCTCCCCACGCTGCGATGATCGGGGCGAGAAATGACGCGATCGCCTTGACAAACTGTCCGAACGTCAGGGTCGAGGCGAGACGGTCGCCGCTGATAAGGTTCGACACAAGAGGATTGAGCGAGGTCTGCATGATCGCGTTGCCGATTCCTAAAAGGCTGAACGCGGTCAGCATCAGCCAGTATCCTTCGCCGAATATTGGGAGCACAAGCGAAACAGCTGTCACGGCGAGGCTGAGGAGTACGGTTTTCTTGCGTCCGATGCGGTTCATGAGCATTCCGGTCGGTACCGAGAAGATCAGAAACCAGAAGAACACGAGCGAGGGGAAAAGGTTGGCCTGCGAGTCGGTCAGTCCGAGGTCTTTCTGAACATAGTTGGATGCAGTGCCTACAAGATCGACAAATCCCATGGCGAAAAAGCAGAACATCACGGGGATTATCTGCGCCGGGCTGGATTTGCGGGCAAGCTGGATTGTCTGAGTCTGTTTCATGATGTGATGAGCGCTTAAGGCGCGTTGACGTTTATTTTATTGAGTATACTTTCAGGCTGTTGAGTTTGACTTTGCCCGAGGGTGCCGAGACGCTCAGGTCGAGATAGGGGCTTGTGGGGAACACGAGGTTGGTCATCGCGAAGCGTCCGCCGTTGCCGAACAGCTCTACGCTCGAACGGTCCACGAAGATGCGAAGTTCAACTTTGCCGTTGTTCTCGCGTGTCGGCGCCACTGTCACTGCCGGGAATCGCTCGCTGAAGTCTGACACTCCGGCCTCGGTGCGGTCGAACGTCATGGTGCGGTCTGACGCGTTGTATTTCATAGTCACATGCTCGCCGGCGGCATTGCCGAGTGTTATCTCGAATACTCCTTTCCTGCCGGCGTCGAACGATGCGGTGATCTCGCACAATCCTTCGGTCGAGGCGGGAAGCGTGTATTTGACAGGTGTCGCGCCGAGTGTCTTCTTGCCGCTCTCGGCCACGGCGTCGCCGCGAAGCGCGAGCAGTTCGGATGCCGGCTCGCTTGCCAGATAGAGGTCGCCGTCGGATCCTCTGAAGAGACGCATCTCGCGGGGAAGGGTGTTGGCGCTGCGGTACTGGTGTGTGGGCACATCTGCGGCATATTCCCAGTTGCTCATCCAGCCGATCACTACGCGTCGGTTGTCCGGTGCGTCACTCCAGCTGACAGTGGCATAGTGGTCCTTGCCGTAGTCCATCCATTTGGTAGGCACTTTGCCGTCTTTGTCGGTGTCGGCGGTGAATTTATGACCGTCGAAATCGCCGATGAAGTATTGAGCTGCCGAACCGCCGAACGGGCCGCCGGGGTTGATGTTGCAGATAAGAACCCACTTGCTGTTCTTGCCGCCGGGAACGGGAAGCTCGAACAGGTCGGGGCATTCCCACACTCCCTCTTGCGAGCCGAGTCCCTTGCCGAACGCGCTCTGAAGTGTCCATTCTTTCATGTCGGGCGAGGTGAAGATCAGCATCTCGTGGTCAAGGGCATGTGCCAGCACAAGTGTCCATTCCCCTGTCTCGGGGTTCCTGAACATGTTCGGGTCGCGTGCCTCGCTGTCGAGTGTCAGCGTCGGGTTGCCGTCATATTTATGGAATGTCATGCCCCCGTCTGTGCTCCACGCAAGGCTCTGCTGCTGCGTCCGGGCCGCCGATGTGTACATTGCGACGACCGTGTTCTTGCCGAAGCCTGCCGAGTTTTCCGTGTCGATGGCGCAGCTTCCGCTGAATATGGAGCCGATTCCGTCGGGTTCTATGGCGTCGCGGTGGTGTTCCCAGTTGACCAGGTCGCGGCTTGTCGAATGCCCCCATGTCATGTTCTGCCATTTCGATCCGTAGGGGTTGTGCTGGTAATAAAGATGCCATACGCCATCTTTGAAGAACATGCCGTTCGGGTCGTTCATCCATCCGTAAAGCGGCGTGTGGTGATAGGCCGGGCGATATTTCTCGCGGTTTGTCGTGTCGTATGTGTCGCCGAGCGACATGGTTCTGAACCATATCTCGTCTTTTACTTCACTCTTGCATTCATGCAGTCCCTGTCCGTGTCCTTCGGGTGTCTCGATCAGAAGACTGACTTTCTTCCCCTTGTAAGGACTCAGATCCAGTGGTACGGTATAATCGGTGCCTGTGCCGGCAAGTCTGACATAGAGTGTCTTGACAGTCTCGTTGTCTACCAGTACGTTTATTTTTGCGTCGTCACGGTTTTCCTGAACCGGAAGGAGCAGGTATCTCCCTTCGCCGGTGACTCTGACCAATGTGTTGTTTCCGCCGAGAAATTCGGCTTTAACGCCGTCGCCGGCGTGCAGACCGAGTGGCAGCAGTGCGGCGACTGCTGCGCAAGTCATGATTTGCTTGAGTTTTTCCATATCTGTTTTGGCGTCTTGTTTTTGCGGTTGTAGCTTTCGGTTGCAAATCTACCCAATAATGCACGAATGGACTATAAAAATATGCACAATCTCTATGATTTTTGTTGCATTGCCAATATTTTATAACTTTATGCGCCTAATTTACAATATTATAGTTATCTTTGCATCACGTTCGCCGTCGGGTGGGTACTCTTCGGTAGAATGACCATTATCACAGAAGCCCTTATATCATGAGACTCTTAAATCGAATTATTATAGTAGCTGTCTCTGTTCTCCTTACTCTTGTGCTTGCGTCGTGTGTCGGAGAAAAGACTTACAGAATCGGCGTCTCGCAGTGCAGCCGCGACGACTGGCGTGACAGGATGAATCAGGAGATACTTCGCGAGGCCATGTTCCATGACAATGCCGAGGTCGAGATCCGTTCTGCCGATGATTCCAGCGAGAAGCAGATCGCCGATATCCGCTATTTCGCCGACAACGGTTTCGACATCATAATAGCCGCCCCCAACGAGGCCGCCCCTGTCACGCCCGTGATCGACGAGGTCATGGCACGCGGCATTCCTGTTGTGGTCTTCGACCGCAGTGTCGTAGGCGACAACTACACGGCGTTCCAGGGAGCCGACAATGACAGCATCGGCTGGCAGGTGGCCGAATACACCCGCTCTGTGGCGAGTCCCGATGCGAAGATCATCGAGATCTGCGGCAACATGGCGTCGACTCCGGCCCAGGGGCGAAGCAGCGGCTTCGCGGCCGGAATCGCTCTTTCGCCGGGAATGTCGGTTGTCGGTTCGGCCTCAGGCAACTGGAATTATGACCCGGCCCTGCGTGTGGCCGACTCTCTGCTTGCCGAGCATCCCGACGCCGACGTGATCTACGCCCACAACGACCGCATGGCCGTGGCTGCTTCCGATGCGGCGGCACGACGCGGACTGCATCCGTTTATCATTGGTATCGACGCCGCACCCGAGATCGGCATGAAGGCCGTCAAGGAGGGAAAGATCGACGCGACTTTCATATACCCCACCGACGGCCACAGTCTGCTTCTTACCGCTCTTGCCATTCTCGAAGGGAAACCTTACAGCCGTGTGACCCGGCTTCCGTCGGCTTCGGCGGTTGACCGTTCGAACGCCGATATACTGCTGTTGCAGAATGAGTCGCTCAATGAGCAGACCTCACGCATAAAGGCTCTCAAGTCGCAGGTTGACACCTATTGGGACCGCCATTCGATCCAGACTACTTTCCTTTATGTCACTCTCGCGATCCTGATCCTTCTATGCGGCGCGCTCTTCCTGCTGCTGCGCATGTTTTGGATCAACCGCCGCCAGCAGCGTATGCTTGTGGAGCAGAACCATGAACTTGAGCGTCAGCGCGACAATGAGCGTCAGCTCAACAAGCAGCTCAACGAGGCCACGCAGTCGAAGCTCATGTTCTACACCAATGTCTCGCACGATCTCCGCACTCCTCTGACTCTCATCGCCGAGTCGCTGCGGCAGCTTGTCGGTGCCGGTGGATTATCCCCGCGTCAGGCCGGCCTTGCCGGAATCGCCGACAAGAATGTCAGGATTCTCCGCCGCCTGATCAATCAGGTGCTCGATTTCCGCAAGTATGAGAACGGCAAGATGGATCTCTCGCTCTCCGAGGTCGATCTGCGGCAGCTCGTGCGCGAGTGGTCGGATGCTTTCAGCGCAGTGGCGCGTCAGCGTCACATGAAGCTCGATGTGGAGTGCGCCTGGTCCGGCCCCGGTCATGTCGCTGTCGATGTCGGAAAGATCGAGCGCGTCTTCTTCAATCTTGTCTCCAACGCGTTCAAGTATACTCCCGACAACGGCGAGATACGCGTCCGTCTTTCCTTTACGGATGACGAGGTCTCTCTGTCGGTCGAGGATACGGGTCGAGGCATATCGCCGGAGGATCTCGGCAATATATTCGGCCGGTTCTTCCGTGTCGACAAGGTGCATCCCGATGGTTCGGGCATCGGCCTTTCGCTTGCAAAGGCGTTTGTCGAGCTTCACGGAGGCTCGATCTCGGCGCAGAGCGAACCCGGTAAAGGCTCGCTGTTCACGGTTCTGCTTCCGGTTCGTCATGTAGCCGAAACAGTGGCTGATGTTACCGGACGCATATCGGCTGTCGATGTCACATCTGAGCTTACACCGGCGGAGAATACTGTTCTTCCGGTGCCTCCCGAAGTGAGTGATGACGCTTCTTCCGATCTCCCGCTCCTGCTCGTGATCGACGACAACGACGACATGCTTGTGCTCGTGTCCGACATATTGCGCGACCGTTTCCGCGTGATAACCGCGCGCGACGGAGCCGCCGGCGTCAGGATGGCCGCACGTTACGTGCCCGACATAGTGGTCTGCGACGTGATGATGCCGGTCATGGACGGTCTCGAATGCTGCCGCCGCATCAAGGAGGAGGTCTCGACATCGCACATTCCGGTGCTGATGCTCACGGCCTGTTCGATGGATGAGCAGCGTGTGCAGGGGTATGAGTCGGGTGCTGACGGCTATCTCTCAAAGCCGTTCGACAGCGCGGTGCTCCGTGCCCGGTGTGTTAGTCTTGTCGAAAACCGCCGCCGCATTCGCGAGGTATGGTCCGCTTCTGTCGCGGTCTCCTCTCCATCTCCTGATGCCGCAGCCCAGTCGCGCCGTCCGGCTAAGCCGATGGTCGAGGGTGCTCCGTCGGCGGTCGATTCGGATTTCTACAACCGGTTCATCGAGATTTTCGGTCGTCGTATGGGCGATGCCGACGTGAGCGTCGACGCGATCGCGGCCGAGATGGGTCTCGGACGGTCGCAGTTCTACCGAAAGATTAAGGCTCTGACAAACTTTTCGCCTGTCGAGCTTATGAGGACTATCCGTCTCAAGGAGGCCCGCCACAGGCTGCTCACCACCGACATGTCTGTGTCGGAGATTGCATATGCCGTCGGGTTCTCTACGCCTGCTTATTTCACCAAATGCTATCGCGAGGAGTTCGGTGAGACTCCCTCCGACACCCGGTCGAATCTCGTAAACTGACGTCGCTCCGCAGCCTGGTTCATACGGATTATATGAATTTTGCAGCAAGGGTTATAAAATTTCGTGCATGACGCGATTTTTTATAACCCCTGCATTTTTTTTATAAACCCGTAGCGTGTAAATGCCTTAAATTTGCGGCGTAATTAGGGATACTCAGCTAATCGCCAACTAATTG
>VSPN01000044.1 GCA_009775355.1 Muribaculaceae bacterium | reverse complement strand
TTTGTTATAACCCATGATTCTTTTTGTCGACAAAGATACAACTCTCTTTCCGAGTTCGTCAATACGCTATCGCGGATGGTTGTACCCGCAATCATGAACGGAAGCAACGGTATAATGCGTAATCTCATACAGTAGATATTTTATGCTATGCCATACGGGCAAATCTCACGGCGCAAAGTTAATCACAGATACATGCTGCATCGAAAAATGGCGCGTCTACAAGGCGTCTACAGGCTCGGTTTTTCAACTTTATCTGCAAATGTGTGTTAACAATGGTAAAAGGATATGTATGGCTATTGGCCATCTGTCCGGATACGTTAACCAAAATCCTGTTATACTATGAAAAAGAGTTTTATCCTTTCTGTTGCACTTCTTGCCGGCTCGCTGTGCGGTGCCGCCCAGTCCTATGAGTTCAAACCTGTAAAAGGCTTTCAGGATATGACCAACGACCGGCTTGAGGCTTTTCTGGAGTCTACGGTTCCCATGAAGACACGCAAGGTCGCCGTCTTCGACTGCGACGGCACCCTGTTCGGTCAGGCTCCCTACTATCTTGCCGACGAGGCTCTCTATGACTATGCCCGCAGGCATTACGAAGGAAAGACAGATTCTCTCTCTGTAGCGAAGATGAAGGTTGTGGATCAGCTTCTGCATGGCGACAATGTCGGGGTGGACTTTGTCAAGAACCGCGTGCGGTTTCTCAGCGGACTGACTGCCGACGAGATCCAGTCTGTCGGAAACACGATGTTCCATGAAAAATATCAGAACAAGATGTATCCCGAGATGAAGGCTCTGATCGCCAATCTCGAGAATTTCGGTTTTGAGGTGTGGATTCTGTCGGCATCTCCCGAACTTCTCTATCAGCGCTTCTGTGCCGAACAACTCGGCCTTCCCGAAGACCGCATCCTCGGTGTCAAGTCGAGAGTTGGTGAAGGGGGTGTCGTTACCGACGAACTGGTCTATCCTGTCTCGCAGGATGAAGGAAAGGCCGATGTTGTCAGGACTTTCATAAAGGCTGATCCGCTATTTGTCGGTGGAAATTCCCGTGGAGACCTCGAGATGATGGAGACATCTGTAGGTCTTAAGATCATGATCAATCCTGACGACAAGAAGCCGGAGAAAGTGGCCGGTGGCAAAACAATCAAGCAGTATTGGGAGGCAGATCCGAACTGTTTAATAGAATACTGCAATGATATTCCGACGGAAGGTCAGACTTACGTCACGCAGGAATGGGGTGTCAAGAACAACGCCACCAATGCGAAGCCCTCTGAGGTTGTCATCAATTACTGACGACCGAAAGCTTATGGCATAAACCGTGTCGTATCGGAATGAAAATCCGGCGGCGATCCTGATCCTGGATGCCGCCGGTTTTCTTGTCTTGCGAAGCACTATTCCTCTTTTATGATCAGAAGGGTGTCGTCGGGCTGCAGACGCCGCTTGCCGTCGGGCACGATATATCGGTCGCCTCGACGTATCATCATCACCAGACCTTTGTGCGGCAGTGTGATGTCTCTCAGTGTGTCGCCGTTTTCAAGGTCTCTGTCGGTAAGCACCATCGTGTGGAGTGAAGTGGGGATCTCGTCGTCGAATTCCACCCCGAATTCCTCTTTCGTATTCCCGGAATCGTCTACGAGATGGAGTTTCCGTGCTGCCGAGATGACGCTTGTTCCCTGAATCACAAGAGAGAGCAGCGTGACGAAGAACACGATATTGAAGATCTGCGAGGCTCCGGGCACATCGGCCACTACAGGGTATGTCGCGAATATGATCGGCGCGGCTCCGCGAAGTCCGACCCAGGATATGAATGTCCTGGTGCGAAAGTTTATCTTCCGGAACGGTAGCAGACTTAGGAAAACGCTGACCGGACGGCCCACAAGGATCATGAATATACCGATGAGAAAGGATACGGCTGCCACTGAAAGCATCTCGTGCGGATTTACCAGAAGCCCGAGCATAAGGAAAACCACAATCTGTGCGAGCCATGTCAGTCCGTCCATGAATTTGGAGATGCTGCGGCGGTGCGGCAGCGATGAGTTGCCCAGCATCATGCCGCTTATGTAGACGGCAAGATATCCGTTGCCGCCGAGGCTCGTGGTGGCGGTATATGTGAGAAATACGGATCCGAGTATAATGATTGAGATCATCGCGGTGGCTTGTCCGGCATCCTCCCGCGACGCACCTCCGCCTATTCGGCGGTAAAACCGGGCCAGCCGGCCCGTGGCCCATCCCATGCCGGCCCCCATGGCTCCTCCGACGCCAAACTGAAGCGCGAGCTGTCCGAGTAGCACTCCTGCCGACAAATGGCTTTTCATCATAATGGCCTCTATGAGTATGAGTGTCAGCATATAGGCCATCGGGTCGTTTGATCCGCTCTCAAGTTCAAGCAGAGGCCGGATATTGTTGCGGAGTCCGACTTTGTGCGACCCGAGTATGCCGAATACTGAGGCCGAATCTGTCGATGACATGGTGGCTGCAAGCAGCAGAGACGGGACAAGCGCGAAGTGTATGTTGGTCCACGGCATCCCGGAAAGCCAGAATATGAACAGGCCTGTTATAAGGGCGGTAAGCAGCACTCCGACTGTGGAGAGTACAAGGCCTGGCACAGCCACCGGGCGTATGGCTGAAAGTTTTGTCGACATGCCTCCGGAGAAGAGGATCACACATAGGGCTATCATGCCGATGAACTGGGCGTCATGCATGTTGTTGAAATGGATTCCGAGTCCGTCGGTGCCGAAGCCCATTCCGACAAGTAGAAACACAAGAAGGAGCGGCAGCCCGGTGCGGTAGCTCGTCTTGCCGATCAGAACGCCGGCGATCAGGAACAGAGACCCGAGAAGAAGAATGTTTTCACTGCTGATTGTCGTCATTGTTGTTGGTCGTTTGTTTGAATGTCTGTAAAGATAATGCTTTTGTCTGACATGACCAAATTGCTGATATTGACAAAATCAGACAAATTCGGGTTATCTCTTCTTCAAGTCTCGTAAAAAATTGCTAAATTCGCGGATGATATCAAGGCAGGATTGCGGACTATCTATCCGCACTGCATGCGTCAGGTGTTATCTTTCGGTAATTTAAAATATTATGTTGTGCTTCCCCGAAGGGTGCCAACTGCTGATTATATAGTGATTACATATGGATTGGTTACAGACGATTTTTGTGGATCATTCGCCTGTGCAGGCGGTGGTAGTGCTCTCGATCATAATAGCGGTCGGTCTCGGACTCGGAAAGATCGGCATGAAAGGTATCACGCTCGGTGTGACCTGGGTGTTCTTCGTGGGTATTCTCGCCGGTCACCTCGGTTTTTCGATCGATCCGGCCATGCTCGCTTATGCCGAGAGTTTCGGTCTCGTTCTGTTCGTATATGAACTTGGTCTGAAAGTGGGACCGGGCTTCTTCAGTTCTTTCCGCACCGGTGGTGTCAGGCTGAACCTTCTTGGTTTTGCTACGGTTTTGCTCGGAACCGCCCTTGCAGTGGGACTCTCGTTTGCGGTCGGAGTGCCTATGTCGGACATGGTCGGAATTCTATGCGGAGCCACGACCAACACTCCGGCTCTCGGTGCGGCCCAGCAGGCGCTGCAGCAGATCGGACTGTCGGCAAACGGGGCTGCGCTTAGCTGCGCTGTCACTTATCCTCTCGGCGTCGTGGGGGTGATCCTCGCCATGATAACCGTCCGCAAACTGTTTGTGCGCGCGAAAGATATCTCCACCGAAGAGCATGAAGGTGAGAACCAGACATTTATCGCGACTTTTCTTGTGCATAATCCTGCTGTGTTCGGCCTGACTGTCAGAGAGGCAGCAGCTCTTGTCCACCCGAAATTCGTCATTTCGCGCCTTTGGCGCAACGGTGAGGTGTCGGTTCCGACATCCGATACAAAACTTCAGGAGAATGACAGGATTCTGGTCATTACCACAGGGAAGGATCTGCCACATCTTACTGTTCTTTTCGGCGAGCATGAAAGCCGCGACTGGAATACCGGAAATATCGACTGGAACAAGATCGACTCGTCGTTGACATCGCGCGAGATCGTCGTGAGCCGTCCGGAAATCAACGGACGGAAACTCGGTTCGCTTAAACTTCGCAACACTTACGGCATCAATATCACCCGGGTCATGAGGAGCGGAGTGCGCCTGCTCGCCACTCCGGGGCTTGTGCTCCAGCTTGGCGATGTCCTGACTGTGGTCGGAAAGAAACAGCAGATAGAGAAAGTAGGCAAAGTAGTCGGCAATACGGTCTCTAAACTCAATGATCCCAATCTGGCTGCCATCTTCATCGGTATGGTGCTCGGCCTTCTGCTGGGCTCGGTGCCTATCGTGATTCCGGGCATGTCGACACCTGTGCGGCTCGGTCTGGCGGGCGGTCCGATTGTGGTCGGGATTCTTATCGGTCGTTTCGGGCCGAGTTGCCATCTTGTCACCTACACCACGCGCAGTGCCAATCTGATGCTCAGGGGAATCGGCCTGTCGCTCTATCTCGCGTGTCTTGGTCTTAGTGCCGGAGCCAACATAATGGAGACTCTGACCGGTGGAGACGGCTGGGTATGGATCGGTCTCGGTTTCCTGATAACGCTTCTGCCGGTTGCAGTCATGGCTGTAGTGGCCATGAGGTGGGGGAGACTCGATTTCGGGTCGGCATGCGGCATGCTCTGCGGAGCGATGGCGAATCCTATGGCACTCAATTATGCCAACGATACGCTTCCCGGTGACAATCCCGCCGTCAGCTATGCCACGGTCTATCCTCTTGCCATGTTCTCCCGAGTGGTCATAGCCCAGTTGCTCGTTATGCTGTTGCTTTAAAGCGATTAGAGATACATCAACAATAAATGGAGTCCTGCCGACGGTAGGACTCCTTTTATTGTTGGCGAGCCTTTTCAGTCGAGAAGAGGAAGCAGGTTGGCTTCGAGATCGGCGAGTTTTACCAAACCTACCGAACGGGCCTGAACTTCTCCGTTCTTGAAGAAGAGGACTGTCGGTATTGAACGGATACGGTTTTCTGCCACGATCTCTGTTTCTTCGTCGATGTTGAGCTTGCCGATCACTGCACGGTCGCCATATTTCTCGGCGAGTTCCTCAACAACGGGACCGAGTTTCATGCAGGGACCACACCATGTGGCCCAGAAGTCGATCACTACTGTCTTTCCTGATTCGATGGCCTCTTTGGCCGTCTTGTCATCAAATTTGATTGCCATTTTCGTCAAATTTTAAATTATCATTTGTACTTATCACTTATCATTCTTTCGCGTCTTGTATGCGGAACCGAACTCCCGATTCCTCAAGCAGACTTACCATCTGGCGGTTGATAGGGAATTTTTTGCGCGACCGCACACGCATGGTCTGTTTGGTCTCGGTGTCGATCAGCTCTATGAAGAGATTGCCGGGGCGTGACTGGTCTTCAAGGCGGGTGATCTGGCTGAAGAAGTCGGGATTCTTGTAATGCATGTCAAGGAAGACTGTCACTTCATTGGCCATCTTCCCTTTTATGGATTCAAGGGGAGACACCTCGTCGACGGTCAGATCCATGCGCTGCGGGTCGTAGCGCGACGGAGCGAAGGTCAGTTTGATCAGGGTAGGTTCTCCCTGACGGAATTTGTCTTTATGCGCGGCGTGGTTCTTGCCGAAAAGAGCGATCTCTGCCTTGCCGGAGAAGTCCTCGACTTCGACGATTGTGAACTCGGTGCCACGGCGAGAGGTGCGCGGTGTCACTTTGGTTATAAGACCTCCCATCACGACTTTTCCGCCGGTGCTTTCCTTTTCCTTGTAGTCCTCGCAGCTTGTGTTGCAGCCGTAGGTCAGTTCCATGTAGTATGGATCGAGCGGATGCGCTGAAAGATACATGGTGACAAGCTCCTTCTCCTTGTCGAGTAGAGCCATGCGGCTCCATGGCACGACTTCCGGCAGAGGCGGCTTGGCGGTTTCGATCGGCTCGAAGTCGCCGAAGAGCGAGAGCTGCAGTGAGTTCTTGTCGTTCTGAAGACGCTGACCGTATTTGACAAGCATGTCGGCGAACGTGTTGTCGAAAACTTGTGTCACATATGCTTCGCGAGGCCACCCGAAGCAGTCGAAAGCTCCGGCCATGGCAAGGTTTTCGATTGCCGAGCGGTTGCAGGCACTCAGGTTGACACGTTCCACGAAGTCGTAGGGATCCTTGAACGGGCCATTCTGCGTGCGCTCGTGTATTATGGCTGAGACCGCATTGACTCCGACGCCCTTGACTGCGCCGAGTCCGAAGCGGATCTCACCTTTTTGGTTGACACCGAACTTCTCGCTCGACTCGTTGACGTCTGGACCGAGCACGGTGAGTCCCATGCGTTTGCATTCATCCATCACCTTGCGCAGTTTGTCGTTCATCGACAGGTTACGGCTCATTACTCCGGCCATGTATTCGGCAGGGTAGTGGGCCTTGAGATATGCCGTCTGATAGGCCACCCATGTGTAGCACGTGGCGTGGCTCTTGTTGAACGCGTAAGATGCGAATTTCTCCCAGTCCTCCCAGATCTTGTTTAGAGCCGCCTCCGGATGGCCGTTGCCCATGCCCTGCTCCATGAATTTCTTCTTGAGCTTCTGCATCTTGTCGATCTGCTTCTTTCCCATAGCTTTGCGGAGCATGTCGCTCTCACCTCGTGTGAAGTTGGCAAGAAGACGCGACAGGAGCATGACCTGCTCCTGATAGACGGTCACTCCATAGGTCTCTTCAAGATACTGCTTCATGCAGGGAATGTCGTAGACGATCTCTTCCTCGCCATGTTTGCGGGCGATGAATGTCGGGATGTAATCCATCGGTCCGGGACGGTATAGCGCGTTCATCGCTATAAGGTCCTCAAACTTCGTCGGCTTGAGGCTGCGGAGCGAGTTCTGCATTCCGGCAGACTCGAACTGGAATGTCGATGTCGTGTTTCCTTTGCAGTAGAGGTCGAATGTCTCTTTGTCGTCGAGAGGAATTTTCTCTATGTCGAGTTCCTTGCCCGACCGCATCTTGATGTTGTAGAGAGTCTCCTTGATGATCGACAGCGTCTTAAGGCCGAGGAAGTCCATCTTGATCAGTCCGGTGTCTTCGATGATGCTGCCTTCGTATTGGGTGGAGATCACCTTCTCGCCGTCGGCGTCGGTGCCCATCGACACGGGCACCCAGTCGGTTATGTCGTCGCGGCTGATGATGACGCCGCAGGCGTGAACGCCGGTGTTGCGGATGTTGCCCTCAAGCTGTTCGGCATATTTCATCGTCTCCCTGATGTTTTCGTCGGGATTCTGCTTCTCGGCAGCGAACTCGGGCACGTATTTGAGACAGTTCTTGAAGTTGATTTTCGGAGTCTTTCCGTCAACTTCCGGCATGCGGTCGGGAACGAGTCTCGCCAGACGGTTCGATTCCGGCAGTGGCACCTCAAGCACTTTGGCCACATCTTTTATTGCCATCTTCGTGGCCATTGTGCCGAATGTGATGATGTGGGCCACTTTCTCGGCTCCATATTTGCGGGTCACATATTTCAGCACCTCGTAACGTCCGTCATCGTCGAAGTCTACGTCGATATCCGGTAGGGATATTCGGTCGGGATTGAGAAATCGCTCAAACAGGAGGTCATATTTGATAGGGTCGATCTGGGTTATGCCAAGGCAATAGGCGGCGGCAGATCCGGCAGCGGAACCTCGACCTGGACCGACGCTGACTCCCAGTTCCTTGCGGGCGGTGTTGATGAAGTCCTGCACGATGAGGAAGTAGCCCGGGAATCCCATGGTCTTCATGATGTAGAGCTCAAATTTCAGACGCTCCATGACGTCGGGCGGCACCGGGTCTCCATATTTCTCTTTGGCTCCCTCGATTGTGAGTTTGTCGAGGTAGTCTGCCTCGAACTTGATGCGGTAGAGTTTGTCGTATCCGCCGAGACGTTCAATTTTCTTATGGGCATCCTCCTCGCTGAGTACGACATTGCCGTTCTCGTCGCGGGTGAATTCATCGAACAGGTCTTTTTCTGTCAGCCGGGCGCGGTATTCCTCTTCGGTACCGAATTCTTTCGGTATGTCGAAGAATGGCATGATGGGGGCGTGGTTGATGGTGTAGAACTCTACCTTGTCTAGTATCTCCTGAGTGTTCTCGATGGCCTCGGGGATGTCTTTGAAGATCTCGTACATCTGTTCCGGCGTCTTCAGCCACTCCTGTTTAGTGTAATGCAGGCGAGGCTCGGAGAATTTCTTCTGCATCGACACGCAGATAAGGCGGTCGTGTGCCTCGGCGTCATCTTCTTCGGTAAAGTGCACGTCGTTGGTGGCCACGAGTTTTATTCCGTGTTTCCGCGCGTACTTTATAAGATGCTCGTTGACCTTGCATTGCTCGACATAGACCTCGTGATTGGCGTTTTCCTTGAATGTCTGGTGACGCTGAAGTTCAAGATAGTAGTCGTCGCCAAACACGCTCTTGTACCAGAGTATCCGCTCCTCGGCCTTGTCGAACTCCTCGTGCATGATGAACTGCGGCACCTCGCCGCCAAGACAGGCGGAACAGACAATAAGTCCCTCGCGGTGCTTTTTAAGTTCCTCGCGGTCGGTACGGGGCTTGTAGTAGTATCCCTCTGTCCAGGCTTTGCTGACAAGTTTGACAAGGTTGTGGTAGCCTTTCAGGTTCTTGGCAAGCACGATGAGATGGTAGCCGTTGTCAGACTTGTCTTTCTTGTCGGTCAGCTTCTCGCGGGCCACATACATCTCGCATCCGAGTATAGGCTTGAACTTCTCGCCGTCGGGGAGACCGCCGTTCTTTTTCTCGACGTAATTGAAAAACTCCTTGATGCCGAACATGTTGCCATGGTCGGTCAGCGCAATGCCCCGCATGCCGGTTGCAAGGCATTTGTCGACAAGCTCCGAGATCGAGGCTTTGCCGTCGAGCAGACTGTATTGCGAATGTACGTGCAGATGCGTGAAAGAGGGTTGACTCATTGATTTATTGCGTATTCTTGTTTTGTGCGGACAGCGTCTTCATGTATAATGCCATGAATTGCCGGTATCCGAACTGCAAATATAGTCTTTTTTTTGATAATTTCCATATCAAAATTCTCAACCGTAAGGTTGTGCTGTTCGTTAAATTATCGGTAGTGGTTCTGCATCCGCGACTTGCGGATTCCATGTTAAGGAAATACGGTCCGGGTTACGGGTACAATGAATAGGCTGCCGGTCATATCAATCATTTGCTTATGGATTCCAAGAAAACTATATCTGACGCGCTGCGTCATTTCTGGCACGAGGTGTCAAATATCAGGCCGATCTTCTGGATCTCCCTTTATCTCTGCCTTGTGCCGCTTTTCGCACTATTCTACTGGTTGCTTCCCGATGGCCAGTTCCGGATTCCAGACAACGGGGGAGCGGGATTCGGCGACTGGGTGTATTACAGTATCGTTACGATAACCACTCTCGGATTCGGAGACTATACACCATGTAGAGCCGGGGCTCAGTGGATTACGGCTGTGGAAGTTCTGTGCGGACTTGTCACCATTGGCTTTTTTCTAAATGCTGTCGGCTCCATGAGGCCCGAGATAGATGTGAGATCCGACCGCGACAGACAGCGCGAACTCCATGCCATTTCCGAACGCGACCGACTTGTAAAGAATACGCCGGTATTTATCCATAAGATGAACTGGTTTCTTGCCTTTTGCTATGCGGTGACTACCCCGCGGTCTGACCGCGGATCCGAAATGAAATTCAATGAGGACTTCACTGCAGAAGATATGGCCGACATGCATCTTCCTTCAGGGCTGCCGGGCGATCACTCATCGCGCGGTGCGGTGGAAAGCATGATGATGTGCGCTTCATCGGTCTGTCTGTATCTTGATTCACTTCAGTCACGGATCGACATGTCGTTATGGCCCGATCTGCTTGAAGACTGTTTTGCTTTTGTGGCAAATTATCAGATGCTGACCCCGGTCAATACTGACACTCTACCGGATGAGGAATTGATCCACTTTATCAGAACCAACGCCTCGCTTGCCCGCAGCATCGAGTCGCGTCTGACCCGCATCTCCTCGGAAGCGGAATCCGGCGAATGATCAATCATCGGTGAATAATCTGCTATCTTTGCCGTAGCGTGCCGTAATCTCGAAAAAAAGTGTTATCTTTGTTTTGTTGACAAGAGACTTGACTAAACAAATAGACTATGAACAATAACAACAACGTAACTCCGACACTCTTCAAGGTAGCGGTATGGAGTCTGGCGGGAATCGTGCTGCTTATCGTGGCAATGGCTTTCATACGTCCCTGGTACAATGTGTGGTCTCAGGAGATGGAGGGAAAGGCTGAGTTCGCGAAGGCCGAACAGAACCGCAAGATCAAGATCGAAGAGGCAAAAGCCAATCTTGAGGCGGAAAAACTTAACGCGCAGGCCGAAATCGAACGCGCCAAAGGCGCAGCCGAGGCTATACGCATCGAAAACGGCAGCATCACACCGACTTATATCCAGTATCTCTGGGTGCGCCAGCAGTCTGATCTAAGCAACAAGACGGTCATATATGTCCCGACCGAGACCAACCTGCCGATTCTCGAATCCACCCGTGCATTGTCATTGCCTAAAGAGTAAAGATCATATTCAAGCAGTTTCCAAATATAAGCAGTTTATGGATAACGACATATTATATCCCGCCGAATGGGAGTGCGACGGCCCGGTTCTGCTCGCGCTTCCTCACGAAGATACTGACTGGGCGGACATTCTTCCTGAAGCCCTTGATCAGTTCAGGCGCCTGATAGAGGCTCTCGTGCAGAACGGCGAGAAAGTGATCCTTCTGGCTCGGAGCGAGGCAGAGGCCAGCGCCGTGACCGAAGGTTGCCCCGAAGGCACAGTGACGGTCGCACAGATTCCGACCAATGACACGTGGACACGCGATTACGGCCCGATATCGGTTGTCAGACACGGTCGTCTGCGTGCTGTCGACTTCGGCTTCAACGGCTGGGGCCTGAGGTTTGCAGCAGACCGCGACAATCTTGTCAATCTTAACATGAAGGAGCGTGGAATTCTGCCTTTGGGACAGTACCGCAACAGACGTGATTTCATTCTCGAAGGTGGATCTGTCGAAACTGATGGCCGTGGGACTCTGCTGACCACCACGAGATGTCTGCTCTCGCCCAACCGCAACGGTGGCGGAACACGCGGCGAAATAGGGGAGATCCTTTCGCGTGAGCTTGGAGTGGATCACATACTCTGGCTCGATTACGGCGCATTGATCGGCGATGACACCGACTCGCATATCGACACCCTCTGCCGTCTGGCTCCGGGCAACATGATCCTTTTCACCGGATGCCGCGACATGGATGACCCGCAGTTCGAGGAACTTCTCCATATGCGCGCACAGCTTTCGATGTTCCGCAATGCAGAGGGAGAGCCTTACAATCTTCTGGAACTTCCGCTTCCCGATGCGGTGTATGACGAAGAAGGCAACAGACTCCCGGCGACATATGCGAATTATCTTGTGACTCCACGTGCCGTCTACATGCCGGTCTACGGTCAGCCGGAAAAGGATGAACTTGCGTGTCAGACCGTGCGGGTGGCATTTCCCGACCACAAGGTGGTGCCCGTAGACTGTGTGACTCTTACAAAACAGCACGGATCCCTGCACTGCTCGACAATGACTCTACCTGAAAATATAGTAACAGCACTATGAAAATATAATAACAGCACTATGAAAGTAGGAATAGTACAGCACAGTTTTTCCGAGGACGTCGATTCCAACCGTGCCCGCAATCTGACAGCGATCGAGAATCTTGCCGCTGACGGCGCGCGCGTGGTGGTTCTGTCCGAACTTCACGACTCTCTCTATTTCTGTCAGACCGAGGATGTGGAAAACTTCAGGTATGCAGAAGAGATTCCGAGCGAGTTCACGGAATTTTATGGAGCAGCGGCTGCTGCCAACAGTGTGGTCATAGTGACGAGCATGTTCGAGCGCCGGGCTCCGGGACTGTACCACAACACGGCAGTGGTTTTCGATACAGACGGAAGCATATGCGGAAAATACCGCAAGATGCACATTCCCGACGATCCTGGATTCTATGAGAAATTCTATTTCACGCCGGGCGATATCGGATTCGAGCCTGTGGAGACTTCGCTCGGTCGCATCGGTGTGCTGGTATGCTGGGATCAGTGGTATCCGGAGGCGGCCCGCCTCATGGCGATGCGCGGCGCGAGGATGCTTGTCTATCCGACGGCCATCGGCTGGAATCCCGATGACTCCGACGATGAGAAACAGCGTCAGCTCGACGCGTGGATAACGATACAGAGATCGCATGCAGTGGCCAACGGCATTCCTGTGGTGTCGGTAAACCGTTGCGGCTTTGAGGAGGATCCGTCAGGCCAGACGTCCGGCATCGATTTCTGGGGGTCGAGTTTTGTGGCAGGCCCTCAGGGAGAGCTACTGTTCCTTGCTCCTGACGATGCACCCTCGGAACAGATCGTTGAAATTGATATGGCCCGCTCCGAGAATGTAAGGCAGTGGTGGCCTTTCCTGCGCGATCGCCGCATAGATGCCTATGACTCCATAACGAAACGGTTTATAGATTAAGACCGTTGCCAGTAATATAATGACAATCCCCACCGCATGACTGTGACGGGGATTTTTATGTGTGTTTTTCAGTGAATGGTCACTGCTTTTTCATAATGACATAGAGCACGACCGGCACTCCGGCGAGGGGTGTGAGTGCGTTTATGGGAATTATGTTGCCTTCGGGAAGGACGCTGATAAGATTACACGCGAGCGCGAGGGCTGCCCCGCAGAGCATAGTGGCCGGCATGAGGATCAGATGGTCGTCGGTGCGGAATATCAGTCGCGCTATATGGGGCATGGCGAGACCGATGAAACCGATCGGCCCGCAACAAGCTGTCACTACTGCTGACAGAAGTCCGGTGGCGGCGAGGAGCATATGCCGGACTCTCTGTATGTTCACGCCTAAATTGACAGCATAGTTATCGCCGAGAAGAAGGAGATTCAGGGGCTTGGCAAGAAAGATTGCCATAAGCAGCCCGGCCACGGTCAATGCCGAGAACCAGGGCAGTCTGTCGGGCGTTACCCCCGAGAATGTGCCCATGCCCCACATGACGTAACTGTGGAGCCCCTGTGCGGTCGAAACTGATGAAAGGAGTGTCACGACAGACGATGCGAGATATCCGGTCATCATGCCGGCTATAAGGAGCGTGAGGTTTCCCCGCACCTGGGCAGACAGGGCAATAAGCACGCCCATAACTGACAGACTGCCCGCAAGTGCGCCTGCGGTCAGAGCCAGACTCCCGCCTAAACTCTCGCTTCCGATCGAGATCATGCCGCCGAAAAGCAGTATGACCAGAGCCACGCCAAGACTCGCGCCCGAGGTGATGCCGAGCACAGATGGACCCGCCAATGGATTGCGGAAAACGGTCTGAAGCATCAGACCGGCCGCCGCGAGTCCGGCACCGGCGAGCAGTGCTGTGATGCCTTGTGGAATGCGGCTGCCGAGCACAATATATTCGATTGC
Source organism: Muribaculaceae bacterium (assembly GCA_009775355.1). Lineage (GTDB taxonomy): Bacteria > Bacteroidota > Bacteroidia > Bacteroidales > Muribaculaceae > Lepagella. Next base: position 10,676 of record VSPN01000044.1, on the reverse strand, counting down.
CTCGTTGGTGCAACCCTTGCCGGTCAGAATACTCCATATGTCGGAAGCGGGAATGTGGATCGCTCCGAAAAACACGTTTGCCACGAGCAGTGCGATGGTGGCCGCAGTCAGGAGGATGAGTCGCATTATGACTGTCAGTTTGTCTTTGTGTAGTATTGCAGAGGGGAGGAATCTTTCTCCGGGTGTATAAGACGTATCATCTCACGCAGAGTCCGGTCGGGGTGGAAGGCTCCGTCTTCGAAAAGCGGACACTCCAGAGTGTTGGCTGAGAATACATTGCCGTTGCGGAATGCCTTGAATTTTCCATATATCGGATTGTCTTTTCCCAACTGATCAAGAGAAAGACCATTGGCTTCGAAATGGCGTATCAGCCATATATCGGCATTTTGTGCTGTATATAACACTTCTTCGGGTGTGAGGTGCGCTGATCCACCGTCATTTCTGTCGGCAAACGGATTAGTACCTCCGGCATCCTCTATAAGATGACCGGTCACAGAACGTGATGTCGGAACATCCCAGATGCCGCTGTATATCCTGTCAAAGAGGACAGAGGGGCGGTTTACGGATGATGCGGCCTTTTGTTTCATGGCAAGATAGTTTTTCTCAACTGAGTTGAATATGGAATCGGCCTCTGGGCCTTTGCCATACAGTCTGCCGTAGAAACGCATCCATTCTGCCCTGCCTAACGGGGTCAGCTCCATGTAGTCGGCGGTCTCCACGACATCAATGCCTGTATTTGTGAAAAGGGAGGATCCGTCCGATTTTTCATATGGGGAAAGAAGTACTGCCTGCGGGCGCAGACTTATGATGCGTTCCATGACCGGCATGCTGTTGTTGCCGCAGTCGGTGATTTTCCCGTCGGATACGGCTTGACGCACTCGCATGTCGCTGACATATTCAGCATCGCATATTCCTGATACTGCGTCCATGGCTCCGAATTCGTCGATGAGCGACACATGTACGCCCGAGTAAACTATGCTTCGCTCGAGCGGCACCTCCATGGTGACGATACCGGCCGGGAATTGTGCGGCTGGCCGGTATCCTCTGGGCACAAGCGCATAGCGGGCCATTGTCCTGGTAGTGTCCCACGGATTGCGCAGAGTCACGAACGTCATACTGTCTCCTTCTTCGGTCATCGTGATGTTACGCGCATGGCGCATCATGTTCTGACCGGTGTCGCCTGAATGCGGAACATTGCCGCCCCTGCATCCGGGCAGGAGCGACAATGCCATCATTACCAATAATATACTTAAAGCAGTGAATTTCATTTCTTATAGCTGAAGATGCAGGCTGGTCCGGCTGCATCCAGATCTGCCTTGTAGAGGAGGTTCTCTCCTGTAGTGTCGTATACATTGACATAGCCCGGAAGATCATAGCTCGGATACATGCCGTTCATCACATATGACGCAATGAAGAGATTGCCTGACAGACTGTCGAAGTAGATCGCGTTTGCATAATCAGGTTGATTGATGTTCCAGTCGCTGAGAGTCTTAGTCTCCGGATCATATGTGCGGTATGTTGCCTTGGGTGCTCCCTCCACAAACGGCTCGTCGACTATTGCCACAGATCCGTTGAACGCGGCTGCGAGGGTAGCGTTGCATATTGGCTCTGCTGTGTAAACCGGCTTGTTGTCTTTGTCATAACCCTCCTTCACCTCGTAGAGAGTTGAGGGAACATCGCTGTAGTTGCCCTTGCAGAGCACAAACAGATGGCTACCGCATGATATGAACTGTGTGGGGTTTAGTCCGACTTCGAATTTCTTTTCGACGGTCATTGTCTGTGGGTTGACGATGCACGCAGTGCGGCCGTAATTAGGGTAGTTCATCCCCTCGCTGACCGGGACATAAATCTTGTCGTAATGCAATGCGATCTGGTCGGGATTCGCGCCTACCGCGACACTCTTGTCGATTGTCATTGTCAGTGTGTCGAGGCGTGCCACATAGCCGTCATACATGGAGATGAACACATAACCTTTGTCTGCAACCATGGAGTAGGGCGACGTGCCGTTCTGAGGATTTTCAGAGAGGCGGATCTGCTTGTACGACAGGTATGAGGCGCGGTCGATGATCTCGATAGTGTTCGACTGCGATGTGCCGACATATATCTTTGATCCGTATGCCACGCCGCACTGGGGGGTGTCGCCGAGACTGCGGTTGTTGGCAGACTTGAACACATTGTTGGCAACAGTTTTGTTTTCAAGATCTATCACGCTGAGTCCGCCCTCGATAGCATTGTAGAAGTTGCCCTGGTTAAGCACGTAGACCGGACTTTTCTGGCCGGTCGCCGGGCCTTCGGGTTCGTTATTGTCATCGCTGCTGCACGATGCAAGTGATGCGGCACAGAGAGCCGCGATCGAAAGGTAAAGATACTTTCTCATTTTTCAGTCAGTTTGTTAGTATTGATGTTCTGGTTTATTTGTCACATTTTCAATGTCAGTGATACAGACCATGACCGTCCCGGCATCGGATATCGCGCTATGATCTCATACCTTTTGTCGAAGACATTGAGGAGATCGGCGCGTGCCTCGAGTGTGCAGGCGCGTAGCCTGAAGTCACAATATGCTGTCAGGCCGGTTTCCATGTATCCTCCGATACGGGTGGAGGGTATGTTGGAACTGATGGAGTAGCGGGCCGAACAGCCGGATCCGTGCGCGACTATGTTTACCCATGGATTCTGCCATGTCAGCGACCATGCGCCTGAGTTGAGCGGCGTGTAGGCCACCTGTTTCATCCAGTCCGCCATTGCCGGATCCGTCCGTGGCGCGGCACGCTGATAGCTGTAGTTGCCCGACAGAAGCAGGAAGTGTGTTTCGGCAAGAAGGAACTCGGCGTTAATCGTGGCGTCGAGTCCCGCGATGCGAACACGTCCGAGATTGGTCATGGTCATCATGAACATGTTGTAGGGCATGGCAACGATCTTGTTGTGAACATGGTTGAGGTATCCGTCGAGGGTGAGTTCGATCTGCGGAAGCCACGACGATATGGCGCGGCTGAATGTAGTGCCGACGTTTAGCTGCGAGGCAGTCTCGGGATTTAGATTTACAGATCCGTAATGGTCGAAATAAAGCTCGTTGAATGTCGGCATGCGCATTATGTCCTTGTAAGAGATTCTGATATGCCAGTCTGCGTTCTCAAGAGGTCTTACGGATATTCCGGCGGAAGGGGATATGCGCTTTTCGGTCTTTCCACCGGGAACAGTCGCGGATTTGTCGTGTATTATCGACAGCAGTCCACGGGCGGTTGCGGTCAGTCTCTGCCACTGCCAGCGTACTGACAGTGCCTGAAGAAAGGAGTTTCTTAACGGACGGTTTTCTCCCCGGAGATTGCTGTGCAGAGAGTTGTGCCAGAAGTCTGCCGAATATGACAGTGAAAGCCCGCTGACAGGACGGCACAGAAGTGTGGCTGTCACGTACTCTTCCTGACGGGTGTATTTCTGGTCAAGCTCTCCGCCGGGATACCGGCCGTCGGTGTCACGGTATCGGGTGAAGGCATGGTCATATTTTGCCAGTGCCTTGAGCGAGAACATCTGTCCGAGCTTCATGCTGTAAGACAACTGTCCGAACATGTTGCGCTCCCTAAGCCGTTCGTGGCTCACGCTGTTATAATAGGTGACCGGACCGGGCAGATGACGCGAGTTGTCAATCCAGTATGCCTTGGCCTGTAACCTGCTTCCGGCTGTCGGTTTCCATATACCGTTGATTTCTGCGTGGCCGAGATTTATCTGTGAGTTGTCACGCTTTTCGTGAGTAGTGGCGGAACCGTTGCGTATTAAGATGGGATAGTTGTTTTTGGCATGTGTGTATTCACCCGTCAGACTCATGCCGAGGTCATGACCGTTGCTTGCTGCAAACCGGAGTGACGGATTCAACGTGCCGAACGATGCTGCGCGTATTCCGACAGTCAGCGATGGTCGCGACGTCATCATGTCAGGATTCTGCAGAGTGCTTACTGACAGTGTCGAAGCTGATGATACGGCGCGTGCCGGAATGAATATGTCGTCTGCATCTCCGATTGAGAGAGACAGCGACGACAGATTTTCAAGTGAATAGCGCGACAGGTCGATCTGACCGCCCTGGATGTCTCCGAGCATTGCGCCATCGTAGATGACTCCTGTATGCTGGGCACCGAGTCCGCGCACCGAGACTGTTTTCATTCCTCCCGATCCGCCGTAGTCCCGAAGATTGACTCCGGGCAGCCGACGCATCGCGTCGCTTATATCGGTTATGCCTGACGTCATGATCTTTCCGGCATCAATCGTGTGAGTGGGTGCGGTTGACTTTATCGCACTTCGTTCACGCGCGCCTTTTACCTCCACCTCGTCAAGCGCGGTAGCTGTCGTGTCGGGGGCAGAAAAAAACGTGGCCGCTCCGGAGTTTAAAACCGGGACAGCCACAAGGATCATGGGTAAGAATAATTCTCTCCGCTTTCTCATCCTCGTGGAAAACTGTTTATTTTGTATATCGCCGATGGTCGGACTTTCACCGTAGCGGGACTGTCGGGGAATTTCACCCCGATTCATCGTGGCGATATTTTTTACAAAAATAATTATTCTTTCTCAATTTTACAAGAGCATGCGCGATTATGTGTTGACTGACGTTATATTATACAGGTCTTAAAGCATGCTGGGTGCATGCATAAATCTTAATTTGTTTGTAATGGAACTGATCGGTCTTACCATAGGACATATGACTCCGCGCGGTAACGTGCGGATACAGTCTGATATCTCTGCCGAACTTCGCAGGGGAGAATTCACTTGTCTGCTCGGACCGAATGGCGCGGGCAAGACCACAATGCTTCGCACACTTTCAGGGTTCATCCCTCCGCTTGAGGGTTCGATTCTAATTGACGGACGTAACATCGCATCGTACAGGCAGTCTGAACTCGCCTCAAAGATTGGAGTGGTACTTACCGAACGCCCGTCTGTCTCGTCGATGACAGTCGTGCAGCTTGTATCTCTCGGACGAAGCCCCTACACCGGTTTCTGGGGCAGACTGACCGACCGGGACAGGCAGGTGACGGAGGAGGCCATGGAATTGACAGGCATTGGCGGTCTTCGAGACAGGCTTGTAGATACGCTCAGCGACGGTGAACGTGCCCGTGTGATGGTGGCCAAGGCGCTTGCGCAGGAGACACCGGTGATTTTTCTTGATGAGCCGACCGCATTTCTTGATTTTCCGGGGAAGGCCGAGATGATGAGGCTCTTGCGCAGTCTTGCCCATGAGCAGGGCAAGACGATTTTTCAGTCTACCCACGACCTCAATATGGCACTTGCGCTCGCCGACCGTATATGGCTCGCCGACCGCCGGCTCGGTGTGCGCGTCGGCACGCCGCGTGAACTGGCTGATGACGGCTCGCTGCAGCGATACTTCTTGCGTCCGGGCATCGCATTTGATCCCGAAGCACTTGAATTCAGAGTGGAGACTTCATGAACGGCCACACACCGGGGGATGGAGTCTGAGTTGTCATTCAGAATTACGGATAAGCCAGTCCGTACGCACCTTGTCAGGCAGGTGGGTGACTTTGAAATCAGTGAATGTGGCTTTGAAACCGTTGCCGTCAGGACTCGCAGCATACATGCCTATTCTCAGCGGACGGTTTGCTTCCATCCATGCGTTTCGCATCATATGGTATTCGAGGTCGTCATATGAATAGAAAATTTCTATGGCGTCAAGTCTTCGCACAGCCTTGATCCATATGAATTCCACGGGGTGGTCAAGGGTTATGACGCTCCAGTCTGAAGTGTGATGGGTCACGACGGTGCTGAGGTTGAATTTGCCGTCCACAAATTCTATTCCGCATTTGATGTAGTTCTCGTGATCGATGCGTATCATCATCCCCGCCTGGTCGAATCGCACTTTGTAATCACCGCTCACCTTTACCTTGGCTTCGAATTCGCCGCCGTATTCTGCATAATAGAACGGCGCGTCGTCGACGGTGAAACCGTAATGCGATATCCTCCAGTAATCGCTGTTGGGTGTCACATCCATGGTCAGTCGGCTTCCGTCAATGCTCCATCCTGTCGGTTCGTTAAACCAGTTCATCTTCTCAAGCGTCTGAGCTGTGGCATTCATACCGAATGCCACTCCCAGCACCAAGGCTGCCAGTAATTTCATATTCATAATTCTTAATTGCCTGAGAGAAATACAGTTTCCAACTGGAATTTCTCTTATTACCATTATTGTTTTAACTTTGCAAAGTTAATCTCTTGAAAAATAATAGACAATGGCTATAAATAACCATTTTTTTACGGATAATCACCGAAAGCTTGACAGACTCCTGCGCGAACAGGCGGAGGCTTCGGACATGATGACACCGGAAGGCGTCTACAGCTACGCGCAAACATTGGCTACGATCGAGAACGCCCTTGTTGTGGTGAGCGATCTGAAGAGAGGGGAGAGCCGCATTTTTTCAGGCGGCGGTCTGTCGCAGAGAATCGGCCTGAGTGATTATGATTCGGAGAATTCCATCTGGGAAAGAGAGATTCTTTCGCTCATGAGCGAGGAGGAACAGGAGGAGAAGTTTATAGCCGAATTACGTTTTTTTCATTTTCTGAGACACCTGCCTGCTCATAGGAGGAAAGAGTATTTTCTCATGTCGAGACTGCGTTTTCTAAACTCGCAGGAAATGCTTCACCGCATGTATTATGTCTTCGACGACACAGCTTCGTGTGTATTGTTCGCAATCTGCATTTACAGTCCGCTTTACTTTGATTTCCCGGGAAAGAGTCATGTGGTGGATTCAACAACGGGGATACGTGAAGAACTGACGTCTTCAGCCAATGACGTGGTGCTTAGCCGTCGTGAATGTCAGATACTGCGGCTCGTGGCATCGGGAATGAAAAGCAGTGAGATCGCAGAGGCACTCTCTATCAGCAAGAATACGGTCAGCCGTCACAGGCAGGATATACTTGCCCGGCTTCAGGTGAAGAATTCAGTAGAGGCTTGCCGCATAGCAAGGTCAATGGGCATACTCTGACATTCTCGTGGCAGATGAGTCATGGGTTTCCGGTCCGAGTTCTATTATTTCGCAGTCTCGCATGTCGCCGCCGTCTATCTTCAGACGAACCAGGGTTCTCTTTCTGTGCCACCCCTGCTGGCCTGCGGCTCCCGGATTGATATGCAGAAGCTTGAGTTCCGGATCGTAAATTATACGGAGTATGTGCGAATGTCCGTCTACCATCAGGCGTATGCCCGATTCCAACAGCAGCTTCTTCATTCCTTTCGACCATTTGCCTGGGTATCCTCCGATATGCGTCAGTAGCACGGGAATTCCCTCGCATCTGAATTCGATGATCTCAGGACATTTCCGTCTCACTTCTCCATGATCGACATTGCCAGACACGGCACGCACCACAGGCGCGACCTCCTGCAGTCGTTCGATTATGGAGATGTCGCCGATATCGCCTGCATGCCATATCTCGTCGCAACCCGCGAAGTGCGCCGCATAGCGGTAGTCCCAGTATCCGTGCGTGTCACTCAGTATGCCGATCTGTTTCATTCTGTAGCCGTCGGGCCTGTTTCGTCCTTGATGTTTTACAGCGTGATCTCCCCCATGGCTTTTTCAAAAGCCTCTGCCATTGAGGCAGCGGCCTTTCTGCCGTCACCCATGGCAAGAATTACTGTGGCCGGTCCGCGTACGATGTCTCCTCCGGCATAGATGGCCGAAGCCGATGACTGCATGGAGGTCTCGTCTACCACGATCTCGCCCTTTCGGTTCATTGTCACCCCCTCAAGACGCTGTGGCGTGTTGGGAAGATAGCCTACGCTTTCCACGACAAGGTCGACCTCGATCTCCTCGATAGCGTCCTTGACGGGACGCGGACTGCGGCGTCCGGATTCGTCGGGTTCTCCAAGCTCCATCTTCTGGACACGCATGGCGCGGAGATATCCGTTTGTGTCGGGCAGATATTCCACCGGATTGGAGAGCATCATGAATTCCACTCCCTCCTCTCGGGCGTGTCTGATCTCTTCCTGACGCGCCGGCATTTCGTCAAGTCCGCGACGGTAGACAAGCATTGCTCTCTCCGCTCCCATCCGAACGGCATAACGCACGGCGTCAATGGCGGTATTGCCTCCTCCTATAACTGCTACTCGCTTGCCGTCGAGCGACACTCCATTGATTCCGAATATGCCGGGTCCGAGGCAGTTGAGCCTGATAAGATATTCGTTGGCGGTCATGACACCCGGAAGATTCTCTCCGGGGATCCCCATAAATCGGGGTTTGCCGGCTCCTGTCGCTATATATATGCCCTTGAATCCCATGGCAAACAGTTCGTCGTAGGTGTATGTGGCGCCTATGAGCGTGTCTTTGCGGAATTCGACTCCCATCTTACGCAATTTGCCGATCTCATGATCCACTATTTCGTTGGGCAGACAGAATTCAGGAATACCATATTTGAGCACTCCGCCGAACTGACTCAGAGCCTCGAAGACTGTCACGCCGTAACCGCGCATTCTCATGTCGCCGGCAAATGTCAGTCCGGACGGGCCGCTGCCTATCACAGCCACCTTGATAGGGTAGAAGTGGCGGGGAGCAGCTTCCTCAACCGAGTCTTCCTCCGCTTTCCTCCTTTCAATAGGAATATAGCCGGTGATCTGACGTTCGAAGTCTGCGGCAAATCGTTCGAGATTGCCTATTGCCACTGGTGCCTTTTTCATCTTGTTGTAGATGCAAGACGCCTCGCATTGGTTTTCCTGAGGGCATACCCGCCCGCATACGGCCGGAAGAACAGTGGTATGGTTGAGCACTTTGATCGCTTCAGGATACTCGCGCCGTTCTATATTCTTTATGAAGCCCGGAATGTCGTTATGCACAGGGCACCCCTTGATGCACCCCGGATCAGGGCAGTCGAGACATCTTGTGGCCTCAAGCACCGCCTGTTCGAGACTCAGACCCTCGTTGACCTCGCGGTGTGTCTTTTTGCGGTATTCAGCATCGAGTTCAGGCATCTTCACACGCGGTATGGCCGTGCGCTCTTTCGCACTCATGCGGTTTCTAAGTTCAATTCGCCACTCGGCGTCACGGTCAGTCTTGAATACGGTCTTCATACAAATAGTCTCTGTCGGTTGAACATCTGGTCGAAATCTACTTTATGCGCATCGAAAACGGGTCCGTCGGTGCATGTCTGCTTGCGTTCTCCATCCACTATGACACGGCATATGCCGCACAGCCCTATGCCGTCGATCATGAGCATATTGAGTACGCAGTCTGCAGGTATGCCACGTTTTTTTGTCTCAAGAGCGAGGCGTTTCATGATCAGAGTGGGTCCCGACATTATGACCTTGTCAATTGTCTCAGTTGACACAAGATTCATTGCACTTTCAAGAAGATTGTCATCGGAAACTGTAACTACGGCATCGCAGTCGCGCTGTATCTCGCTCATCAGGCATTGCGTTCTTGACGAGTGTTCAGACAAGACAGCTTTTACTGAGCAGCCTTTCTCTTTGGCCGACTTTATCAGAGGGAGCAGAGGCACGACTCCGGCACCGTCACCGAAGAAGAGTATCCTTGAATTTTGCGCGATGTCGGCAGGACGTCCGAGTGGCCCGAGCAGGTCGGGCAGAGATTCTCCGGTGCGTATCATGGCAAGGATTTCGTCAAGGCCGTCAGCGCGATGGATTATAATGTCGATAGACCCCTCTCGAGTGTCTGACGATATGATAGAGAAAGGAATGCGGTGACCGTCGCTTTGGAATTTCACTATCACGAAATGTCCGGGTTCAAATTTGTCCGCAATGACAGGATTAAGAATCCGTACTCTTGCGGTCTTTTCCGAATAAGGCTCTATGCTGAGTATTTCATTCATGATCTGATCATTCTGATGATTATAGTAGGCTATCCGACAGAAAGTCATGAGATGTGACGGTCAACAATCTGATTTGCCACACACCGTATTTAGTTTGTCGGATGATACTTATAGTGCCCGAATCATATATAATTCTGACACATATAAATGTCTCGGAATTCAAAATTAGAAAAAAAACTTAGAAAAGCAAAAAAATGTTCGGGACGCGAGGACACAAGTTCGGGACACAAGGCCCCCAAACGCGCTGCAGCCGCAGCAGATTGGCAGCAATTAATAATCAGCATCGGTGTTCATCAATTATAAGCAATAAAAATAGTTAATAGTGACGATTTGTTTGTATAAAAAAAAAAAATCAACTATATTTGCAGACAGAAAGCGCAGAGGCGCAATTATCTACCGGGGCTGACTGGCTTTGACAGCGTGTAGAAGCGGTAGGTAAGCATGCAGAGTTTTGGTGTTCAAACTCTATAATCGCAAGAGCATCGACCTATAATTGGCGAAAATAACAATTACGCTCTCGCTGCGTAACCTGAAGTACAGTAGGGTTCCTTTATTCGCCTCAAAGTGAGGTGAACGAGACATCACTCCATTGCCCCGTCCCGAGACGTTTGGATAAAGTGGTGCTAAGAAATTCGGGAATAGGAGATTGCAAGTTCCGGGCAATTCCCGAGATAAAGGGACTAAGGTTCGGGTTGGATGTCGTGATCCTGCCCGCGCTCGAAAACCAATTCACAGACTAAGCATGTAGAAAGCCTATTGATTCCGCGTTTGGACGAGGGTTCAATCCCCTCCAGCTCCACTTGACGGGTCGGACAGATTCCGGCCAACAAAAGTCTAAACAAGACTAAACCGCACAATATCAACTTATTGTG